>JBIOVW010000155.1:0-7044 GCA_044867945.1 Nakamurella sp.
TGCCGAGCGCGGCCGCATCGGCGGCCAGCGCGGCGGCCCCGATCCTCGCGGCGGCCGGGTCGCCCGTCAACAGGGCCAGGCGGGCGCGCAGGAACCTGGACTTGAACGCCAGCCGCCAGCCGAACACCAGGTCGCCGCCGAACCGGGTGTCCGCCACGGCGAGCCGGCGGGCCGCGTCGTCCGGGTCGCCGGCCAGGATCGCGGCCTCGGCCAGGTCCAGCAGGGCCGCGATCCCCAGCTCGGCAGTGCCCTGACCGTCGCCGACGGCCAGGGCGGCCAGGTGCGCGTCCACCCCGGCGTCGACCGCACCGATCGCGCGGAGCACCCAGCCGCCGAAGTTGGTGCCGCGCCCGGCGAACCGCGGCACCTGCCGCCGCGCCACCTCGTCGGTGTACCGCGCGAAGAAGTGCAGCGCCGGACCGGGTCGGCCGGCCAGCGCGTGCGCGTGCCCGCTGAACAGCAGCCCGTGCAGCACGGCCGCGGTCGGTCCGATGCCGGTCGCCGCGGTCCGGCTCATCGACCGCACCGCCGGTCCGAGCAGCGCCAGCGCGTCGTCGGTGCGGCTCTGGTGGGCCCGCAGGATGCCGAGCCAGGCGCGGGCGGTTACCCGGTCGGCCCCGGCGGCGGTGTCGGCAGCCCGCCCGAGCAGCGCCTCCGCGCCGGCGAGATCCCCGTCGGCGTGCCGGGTTCGGCCGCCGATCATCAGGCAGCGGGCGAACACCGCCTGGTCGTCGGCGGCGGCTGCGCCGTCGTCGGCGGCCTCCCGGGCCGCGTCGAACCGCCGGTCGAAGTACGACGCCCAGGCGCGCACCTCCAGCGCCGCCGCCCCTGTGTCGCCGGATGCGTCCAGGTCGTCAATGGCCGGCCCGTACCACCCGGCCAGGGTGCGCAACCGGGCCCGTTCGAGCCGGACCGTGGGCGTCGGCAGGATCTCGACCGCCTCGTCCAGCAGGGCGAGCGCAGTGGGATGGTCGAACCGTCCGGCGGCCCGTCCGGACGCCCGGCACAGCCATTGCGCGGCCAACTCCCGATCGTTCCCGGACCGGGCGTGGTCGGCGACCGTCATCGGGTCGACGTCCGCTCGACGGGCCAGGATGCGGGCGGCGGCCCGATGCCAGCCGGCGGCGCTGGCGCCCAGCACCCCGGCGACCAGGGCCTGCCGCACCAGCTCGTGCCGAAAGGCCAGGGTGGGGCCCGCCGCCACGATCAGGTGCCGGTCGGCGGCGAGTTCCAGATCGGTCAGCACCTGCATCACCGGGCGGCCGAGCACCCCGGAGAGCAGTTCCGGATCCGGCTCACCGCCGAGAACCGCGGCCGCCCGCAGCGTCTGGGCCGCCGGGCCGAGCGACTCGCACCGCCGGGCCACCGATTCGACCAACCCGGCGGGCAGTGCGTCGACGCTGGTCTCCCGGGCCAGCTCGGTGAGCAGCAGGGGGTGGCCGTGGGTGCGGTCGAACAACACCTCGGCGCGGTCGGCCCCGACGAGTGCGGCGGTGGCCGACCGATCCAACGGGCCGAGGACGAGGCGGGGATGCCCGGGGAACTGCTCGCCCTCCCCCGGTCGGACCGCGACCACCACGCACAGGTCAAGGGACCGCCGCGCGACGTAGTCCACGAATGCGGCCAGCAGCGGACCGCCCAGGTACGCGTCGTCCACGATCAGCGCCACCGGCGCCGACCGGCCCATGCGCGCGAGCGCGTCGACAAGGGCGGAGAACAGGACGACCGGATCGGGGGCGCCGTCGGCCAGCAGCACCGGCGCCCGGGATGCGGCGGCACCGGCCGGTTCGCCGGCGTGCGACCCGCCCGCCAGCGCGATGATCATTCGGTCCGAAGGCCCCGGTTCCACGGCCGCCGCGGCTCCGGTCAGGCGCTCGGCGACGGCCACGATGACCACGTCGAGCGGGACGGCGTCGTCGTGCGGTCCGCAGGTGCCGGCCAGCACGGTGACGCCGGCGGCCCGCCGACCATGTGCCCAGGCGGTGAGCAGGCTGGTCTTTCCGATGCCCGCCTCGCCCTCGAGCACCAGGATCCTGGCCTGGCCGGTGGACCGCGCGGCGGCGTCGAGCGCGGCCAGCTCGGCGTGCCGGCCCACCAATGCACCGGTCCGGACAGCCGGGGCCGCGTGCGGGCCGGCCCGCGGTGCCGGCTCCCGCAGGATCCGCGTGTACAACCGCTGGGTCTCCGCGGCCGGGTCGACCCCCAGCTCGTCGGCCAGCCGGCGGCGGAACCGGTGATACTCGGTCAGCGCGGTACCCGATCGTCCGGTGGCGGCGAGCGCGGTCATCCGGATCCCGATCGCCCGCTCGTCGAATGGGTCGAGCTCCACGGCCCGGGCGGCCAGCTCGCCGGCCGCCGACCACTGGGCCGCGCCCGCGAGCGCGCCCATGCCCGCCTGCACCGCCCGGACGACCAGCCGGGACGCTTCGGCGGCCCGGTCGTTCACCCATGGGGTCCGGCCGGTCGGCAGCGACCCCGGCTCCGCGCCGTCGGTCAGCCGGGCGAGCGCCCGGGCCGCCACCACGCCGGCGTCGACCCCGCCGTCCCGGCGGCGCTCCACCTCCTCGGTAAGCCCGGCCAGGTCGTCCAGGTCCAGCCGGCCGTAGCAGAGCCGGTAGCCCGAGTCCCGACGCTCGATCACCTCCGGGCCCAGCAGCGCCCGCAACCGGCTGACCAGCACGGCGAGCTGGTCGGCCGGCCGGGCCGGCGGGCGCTCCGCCCACAGTTCCTCGATCAGCACGTCGAACGGCACCGGCCGGCCACGGCCGAGGGCGAGCAGTTCGATGAGCCGGCGGGCCTTGCGGCTGCCGAAGTCGCGGGCATTGACCCCGTCGACGGCCAGGCCGCCCAGCACGCGCACCGAGATCGGGCCCACCACCGCATTCAACCGTGCGGGTCGGTCGCGGGGAACAATCGCCGCCACCACGGGTGCAAACCGGACTGCAAGGCCGGTGCAAACGCCGCGGCGAAGCTGGACCCGTCCATCCGATCCTGACTCCGAAGGAGCACCGCCGTGACCGTCACCGACACCACCACCAAGGCCATGGGCGCCGAACGCAAGGCGTTCACCGAACCGGACGAGACCCGGACGTTCGAACTCGGCCGGGTCGACCTGCTGCGGATCGGCGGCAGCGAGATCGGCCAACTCACCCTGCATCCCGGGTGGCGGTGGTCCCAGCACGTCAAGCCGATCGCGGGCACCGAGCTGTGCGAGGCACCGCATTTCCAGTACCACGTCGCCGGCACGTTGCACGTGCTGATGGCCGACGGCACCGAGTTCGACGCCCACCCCGGGCAGGTCACCGCCCTGCCCCAGGGGCACGACGCCTGGGTGGTCGGCGACGAGGACGTCGTGGTCGTCGATTGGTGGGGGGCCAGCAACTACGCGAAGGAGTGAGCGAGGCTTGCCGAGCGAACGATCAGCACTGTCAGGCCGGCGCCCCCGGGTCATCGGTGGTGCTTCCCATGCTCCGGCTGCGGCGACGCCGCCGGCCCGGCCGGCAGCACGGTCCACCGCCGGACGGGACCGCGGCCGGTCACCCGAACCAACGGATGCCGGTCGAGCGCATGGTCGCCCGGGTCGAACCCCTGGTAGCCGGCATCGATGAGCAGCTCCGCCATCCCGGGTCGGTCGAACTCGTGCCGGCCGGAGGTCGCGACCGCCTGCTGCAGCGCCCGGTCGGTTGGCCAGCCGTACCGCCCGAGGTCCGCCGGTCCGGCGAGCCACCATTCGTCGCCCGACCGGTCGTGGCGCAGCAGCGGTGACCTGCCCAGTTCGCGCCGGACCTGCCGATCGCCGAGCCGGAAGTCGGCGACCCGGTTGATCCCGGCGGTGAGCGCCCGGGTGTTCAGCGGGCCGCAGGCCACCATCATCCGTGCGGCGATCCGCGGGATCAGGTCGACCCGGCGGTCGAGCAGCCGCCGGCCGGAGGCCCGCCGGTCGCGCACCCGACGCAGCGCCGCCTCCCTGCCCTCGACGTACTTGGTGTGCCCACCGCCGATCGTCACGGCCAGCGCGCCAAGGGTGAGGGCGACGACCACCGGGCTGGTCAGGATCGTCAGGGCGCTTGCGACCAGATCCTCGTCGAACAGCACCACCAGGGACGCGATCAACAACAGCACCCACAGGGCGCACAGCGCGCGACCGGTCTCCCCCGCCTTGGCCCGGTCGTCCGGCTGGACGCCGGGGATGCCGCTCACCACGAACGACCACCGGCAGGCCGCCGCGGTGCAGCCCGCGTGGATGGTGAAGGCGACCACGCCGATCACCACGGTCCGGTCGTCGCCCGGGTCGAGCACCGCCCAGCCGGCGAGCAGCGCGGCGGTGAGCAGGTCGACCACGACCACCAGGGCGAAGCCGACCCACCCGGCCTCGGTGACCACCGCCGACCCGAAGACGACCAGCAACAGGCCCGCGAGCAGGGCGAACGAGGCGGGCAGGGCGAACCACCCAGGCTCCTCGCACACGTCTGCCGCGGTCAGCAACAGCAGCACCGCCAGCACCAGCAGGAGCAGCACCTTGCCGGTCGTCGCGGCCAGGGCGCCCTGTATCCGGCGGCGCCAGTTCGGGTAGATCCATCGGGACCGTCGCCGGCCGACCGCGATGACCCGGCGCATTGCCAGGGCCGCGAGAACGATGGCGAACAGCCACCACAACAGCACGCCCACGACCGGACCGAAGGACACATCGGGCGGAAGGTCGGCGTCCAACACGACGGTCTCGTCGCCGCAGACCTGCTCGTCCTGCGCGATCGCCACCACGAACAGCACCGCGAGCACGAGCACGACGACGCTGCGGACGAGCCAGACCCAGCCGCTGTCCCCGAAGGAACCGCCACGCGCGTGCCACCGGACATAGGTGCAGGCCAGCCGGCCGAGCCGGCCGGGCGGGGACCCGCTGCCAGGCAGCATCATGGTGGCGATCACATCACAGGGGTCCGACGGGCCCCTCCGGCGCGTCGGGGGCGACCCGACCCGGGGATTGTGGACAACTCGGAGCGATGCGCGAGGAACCGGCTACCGTCGGTGCCCAAGTTGCCGCCCACCTCCACCGAAGGGACGTCATGGCACCGCGGACCGCCACCGAGCACATCCAGGACGAGGTCCGCGAGCTGATCCGACGCCGCGGCATCGACCCGGTGACCGACCACCGGTCCACCCGGCTGCTGATCGACGAGGTCGTCGCCCATTACGAGGAACGCGTCCCCGTCTCGTCGCTGCCCCCGCTGTTGGACCGCGGCACCGCGATGCGGCACGTCTTCGACTCCCTGGCCGGCCTCGGTCCGCTCCAGAAATTCCTCGACGACCCCGCCGTCGAGGAGATCTGGATCAACCAGCCCGGCCGGGTGTTCATCGCCCGCCACGGCCGCTCCGAACTGACCACCGTCGTGCTGTCCGCGCAGGACGTCCGCGACCTGGTCGAGCGGATGCTCAAGCCGTCCGGCCGCCGACTGGACCTGTCCTCGCCGTTCGTCGACGCCCTGCTGCCCGACGGCAGCCGGCTCCATGCGGTCATCCCGGACATCACCCGCGAGCACCTGAGCCTGAACATCCGCAAGTTCGTCGTCGCCGCCAACGGCCTGGAGGACCTGGTCGCCCTCGGCACCATCACCCCGCACGCCGCCCGGTTCCTGGAGGGCGCCGTCACCGCCGGGCTGAACATCATCGTGGCCGGCGGCACCCAGGCCGGTAAGACCACCCTGCTCAACACCCTGATCAACTCGATACCCGCCCGGGAACGGGTGATCACCTGCGAAGAGGTCTTCGAACTGCGGCCCAACCTGCCCGACGTGGTTGCCATGCAGACCAGGCAACCGAACCTGGAGGGACACGGCGAGATCCGGCTGCGGCGGCTGGTCAAGGAGGCGCTGCGGATGCGGCCCAGCCGACTCATCGTCGGCGAGGTGCGACAGGAGGAATCGCTCGACCTGCTGATCGCCCTCAACAGCGGCCTGCCCGGGATGTGTTCCGTGCACGCCAATTCCGCCCGCGAGGCGGTGGTCAAGCTGTGCACGTTGCCGCTGCTGGCCGGTGAGAACGTCACCGACGCGTTCGTGGTGCCCACCGTCGGAACCTGCATCGACCTCGTCGTGCAGGTCGGGGTCGAGCCGGACGGATCCCGCCGGATCCGGGAGATCGTCGCCCTGCCCGGCCGGGTGGAGGGCGGCGTGGTCGAGACCGAGGACATCTTCACCAGCCGACACGGGAAACTGGTGCGCGCGCAGGGCTTCCCACCGCACGCCGACCGATTCGCCAGACACGGCATCGACCTCGTCGGGCTGCTGGCCGGTGCCAGTGACGGCCCGGACTAGCCCTGGTGATCGGTCAGGGAATCCGCCACACCTGGTTGCTTCCGCCGGACGCGGACGGCTTCGGCACGGCGGACGGATGCCCTCTGACGTGGGAAATGTGGCTGCTGAAGGTCAACATTTCCCGAATCAGAGGGACATCGGTTTGATGGATCGTTTCTTGCCTCGCCGGTGCCGCCGAACGCATAGACAACCGTCGTCAAACAACGCGAATCAATTGTCGTCAGTTTCGGCGACGGTCAACACCCCGTTGTTCACCCCTTCCCTACCCCGGGCACGAACCGGCCCACCCGGGCCGAATACCCCCGATACGCCCGGCCGTGCACCCGCCGCAGATACGGCTCCTCCACCACCCGCACTTGCAGCTGCACCGCCACAACCAGCAGCAGCACCGCCACCACCGACCACCAGGACGGCACCATGACGGCCAACCCCGCCTGGAAGGCGACCATCCCGGTGAACACCGGGTTTCGCACCCACCCGAACACCCCACCGGTCATCAGGTCGGTCCGTTCCCCCGGATCCACCCCGATTCGCCACGACCGGCCCATCTGCGCCTGTGACGCCAGCACCACCACCAGGCCGGCCACGGCCACCAGCAACCCGGCCCCGACCACTACCGGCGGCACCCAGGCCACGGGCACCGCACCCAGGACCGGGGCGAGTACCCCGGCCAGCCCGGCCAGCAACGCCGCCCCGAACAGGGCCACCCCCAGCCGGGCCGCCACCCCCGCAT
>JBIOVW010000156.1:0-2308 GCA_044867945.1 Nakamurella sp.
CGGGGTGCACCGCGACGCCGAGACAGCCCCGCAGGGTGGGCTTGTCACCGAAGATCTGCACGACGCTCAGGTCGGCGCCGCGCAGCACGTGGACCGTGCCGTGGCTGTAGCGGGTGACGTAGACCAGATCCGCGGCCGGGTCGACGGCGACCATGCTGGCATTGATCCCGATGGTCTGGGTGGCCACGGTGGCCAGGGTCCCGGCGTCGAGCGCGCTGACCGTCGAACCGTGCACGACGTAGACCCGCCGGCGCTGGTCGTCGACGGCGATCGACCGTGGCCAGACCCCGATCTCCCGCTCCCTGATCGGGGTGAGGTCGGGTCGCACGGCGTGCAGCCCGTTGAACTCCGGCCCGCCGATCGGCTCCTCCGGGAAGAACGGCGCCGTCCGGCTGACCAGCACGGTGGGCGTCGGGCGGGGGCCGCCGGGGCCGGTCGGGAACCGGCCGACCGCGACGGCGTAGGTGGCGCCGTCGGCGGTGCCGAGCACGGCCGACTTGGCGACCAGCGGTTCCGCGTTGGACACCGGGGCGAGCGCGCGCCTGGTCACTCCGTCCAGGGTGGCGGCGGTCAGGGTCGGCGGGATCGGCCCTGTCGTCTTGAGCACCTGGACCGGCGCGGTGACCGCGGTCGCGCCCGCCGACACCACCACCTGGCCCGGGACGGCCAGCGCGGCCGGGTCGCTGCTCGCCAGCTTGACCACGGTTCCGCCGGCCGGGGCGGGTGCGGCCAGGCGCACCAACGCGGACGCCGTCGCACCGACCCGCAGGGCGGTGGTGAGGGTGACCGATTGCAGGTTGGGGGTGCCCTCCGGCTGCCGGGCCTGGTAGTTGACATGCACCTCGATCCTGATCATCCGCTGCGGGGCGGCCCTGGTGAAGTCCTGGGCGATGTCCAGCCGGTAGCCGGCGGCGACGCCGCGCCCGTAGGCCGGGAACACGGCACCGGGACTCGGGGTCGGTTGGTTCGGTTGGTCCGGCGGGTCGACGGTGATCTCGCCCTCCCAGTACGGCCTGCCCGATCCTTCCTCGATCACCTGATTCATGTCGATCTTCATCGGCTGCGGCAGCGCGACCGACACGTGCTCGGCACCGTTCTCGAGTTGGAGTTGCCGGCCGATCCCGGCATGGGTGAGTTCCACCTGGAAGAGCTGTTCGGGTAGGGCGCCGAGTGGAGACGACTCGTCCAGGTCGTAGGTGATCCGGATGAACGCCCCCCGCAGCTTGGCCTCGCGGTGCGGGCCCTGTACGTCCGCCAGGTCCACGTCCAGCCAGCAGGCGGCCTGCTCCTCGTTCCGCAGCGCGGCGAACACGTGCGGGGACGCGACCTGGCATCCCTCGTTGGGGTCGGCGGTGGGCTGCAGGCAGAACACCCGGCGGGCCGGGAACGGTTCGGAGTCCTCGCTGCTGAGGGTCGTCGCGCCGCGGTCGTCGTAGGCCCGCCACGCCGGCTCCACGAAAGAATGGCTCATCCTTTCCAGCGCCCGGATGACCTGCCGCCCCGCATGGACCGCGTCCGGGTGGTCGGGTTGCGGATCCGCGGGGTCCGGCGTCAGCCGCGCCGGGTTGGCGGCCAGGTCGGCCTCGTAGGTCGGGTCGAACAGGGCCGCGTGCGCGGCCTTGTCGATCGCCTGGGGTCCGACACCGAGGGTGTACAGGTCGAAGGCGCGTTCCAGCCGGTGCCACCGCCACTCGAGCAGGTCGGAGACCGCGCGGGCGCGGCGGAAGAACGTGCGCACGATGTCCGGCAGGAACCCGGCCGGGTCGGTCGACGGCAGGTTTCTCGCCTGCACGGCGGCGGCGCCGGTGGCGGCGGCCGCCTGCTCGGCGGCCCTGGCCTGGTCCAGACGCAGATCGGCCAACCGCCAGGCATGGGTCGCCTCGGCCTGTTCGATGAGCCCGTTGACGATGTCCAGTCGCAGCGGGTCGGTCAACGGCGGGACGCCGGTCGGGCGAAGGGCCCGACGCAACTCGGCGGCGACGCCGGCCAGGTCGACGGCGAAGCCCTGGTCATTGGCCTGCGAGATTCGTTTCCAGGCGGTCGGGTCGGCGACCTGATCCGACAGACCCATGGCGTCGGGACGCAGGTCGCCCGGTCGCGCCGGATACCGCCCCCGGGCCCCGGTGTCCCGGGTGGAGCGGTTGACCAGCAGCGCCACGTCCCCGGGAAGCAGTGAGCTGCCGTCGGTGCTCGGCTGAGTCGGCGGGGCGGTGTCGTCCGCGCCGATCTCCGGGGCGAGCGCGTGCATGGCGGACACCAGGGCCGCGAGTTCGGGGACTCCGAGCACCCGATCGATTCCGGGGACGGC
>JBIOVW010000157.1:0-2014 GCA_044867945.1 Nakamurella sp.
GCGAACGCCTGACGTGTGTGTGCCGAAGCATGATGATTCCCCCAAGGGCGCCAGTCATGAGCCGGCGCCGCATCGGTCCCCCCGAGATCCGCAACATGCGGTGCGAACAGTGACCCAACGACCGATATCCGGAATGGTTACGGTGGGCTATTGACTCCGTCCGATGAGCGGACGACTCTGTCGGGTTCGCCCTCGCTCGGAAGGTCTCACTCCATGCTCTACGTCGCCGTCGCGACGCGTGCCTTCCGCCGCTACGCGACGTACGTCGGGGCGACGCTGGCCGGCATCTTCACCAACAGCGTGTTCGGGGTGATCATCAGCTACGCCTACATCGCCCTGTGGCAGCAGCGCCCGGACGCCGGCGGGTACGACGTCACCGACGCGGTCACCTACGTCTGGCTCGGCCAGGCGCTGCTCATGACCGTGGCGGTGTGGGGCGGCGGGGCCACCGACGACCTCGCCGACCGGATCCGCACCGGGGACGTGGCGATCGACCTCTACCGCCCGGTGAGCCTGCTCGGGTGGTGGCTGGCCTCCGACCTCGGCCGGGCGGCGTACCACCTGCTCACCCGCGGCCTCGCGCCGACGGTGATCGGGGCGGTGCTGTTCGACCTCCGCTTCCCGGCCGACCCGGTCACGTGGCTGGCGTTCGGGGTCTCGCTGCTGCTCGCGGTCCTGGTCAGCTTCGCGATCCGCCTGCTCGTCGCGGCCAGCGGCTTCTGGCTGGTCGACGTCACGGGGCTGCAGTCACTGGCGGCGGTGTGCGCGATGTTCTTCTCGGGGCTCACCGTGCCGCTCGTCCTCTTCCCCGGCTGGACCCGCGACCTCGCCCTGGCCCTGCCGTGGGCGTCCTACCTCCAGGTCCCGGCCGACGTCTGGCTCGGGCAGCGCGCCGGCACCGAGGCGCTGGCCGCGCTGGCGTTCCAGGCCGGCTGGGCGGTGGTGCTGCTGGCCTGCTGCGGTGGCGTCCTGCGGCTGGCCCGGCGCAAGGTGGTGGTGCACGGTGGCTGAGTCCACGCCCACCGGTGCGCCTGCTGCGCTGCCCGGCGTCCGAGCCTTCCTCACCCTCGCGGCGATGTGGGTGCGCGTGTCCCTGACCTACCGCACCTCGTTCACGCTGCTCCTGGTCAGCAGCCTGCTCATCACCGGGCTCGACTTCGTGGCGATCCTGGTGATGTTCGCCAACGTCGACGTGCTCGGTGGGTTCGACCTGCCCCAGATCGCCTTCCTGTACGGCGCGACCTCGATGGCGATCGGCCTGGCCGACCTGGTCGTCGGCAACGTCGAACGGCTCGGCACCCGCATCCGCACCGGCACCCTCGACGCGATGATGGTGCGCCCGGTGTCGCTGTTCGCCCAGGTCTGCGCGGACGAGTTCGCGGTGCGCCGGACCGGCCGGATCATCCAGGCCGTCGCCGTCTTCGGCTGGGCACTGGCGCACGTCGACGTCGACTGGGACCCCGCCCGGGTGCTGATGGTGCCGGTGATGGTCGCCGCCGGCACGGTGATCTTCACGGCGCTGTTCACCCTCGGCGGCGCCTTCCAGTTCTGGACCGCGGAGTCCTCGGAGGTGGCCAACGCCTTCACCTACGGCGGCAACACGCTCACCCAGTTCCCGCTGACGCTCTTCCCGAAGGAAGCGGTCCGGGCCCTGACGTTCGTGGTGCCGGTCGCCTTCGTCAACTGGTACCCCACGCTGTTCGTGCTCGGCATCGAGGACCCGTTCGGGTTCCCCGCCGCCCTCCAGCTCTGCTCCCCGCTGGCCGCCCTGTTCCTCGCCGGCCTCGCCGCCCTCGGCTGGCGCGCCGGCGTCCGCCGCTACCGATCGACAGGAAGCTGATGTCCCTCATCGAAGCCCGCGGCCTCTCCCGCTCGTTCGTGGTGCGCCGCAAGGCCGGCCGGTTCCGGCGTACGACGGACACGGTCGCGGCCGTGCGCAACCTGACCTTCTCCGTGGAGGCCGGCGAGATGGTCGGCTACATCGGGCCGAACGGTGCCGGGAAGTCGACCACGA
>JBIOVW010000158.1:0-2998 GCA_044867945.1 Nakamurella sp.
TGGGTACTGCCCCAGCGTCGAGATGGTGCCGGCGATCACCTCGCCGAGCCAGGTCGGCGGCTCGACACCCCGGACGTTGACCGCGAAATCGAGCAGCCCGGGCCGGACCTCGGCGTCACCGTGGTGCTTCAGGCCCGGCGCCCGGGGCGGGGCGAAGACGGTGCGGACCGGGTCCGCTGCGGGTGCGTACCGGCGTGCGGCGGAGGCGAAACGCGCGGCTAGCTCCGGATGCCCCGCCCAGTGGGTGTGCAGGTAGGAGGCGTGCACGGTCGGCGTGCCGGTGGCGGCCGGGTCGAGCGCGAACCCCACGTCGATCCCGTCCACCGACCAGGCCGGGCGGTGGCCGGCCGACGGATGCACGGTCGTCCGGTGGAACTCGTGCCCGGTCACCCGGGCGCCCGCCGTCGCCAGCACGCTCGTCCCGGAAGCGACCGCCGTGCGGTAGCCGAGGGTGAGCCCCGACGTCATCCGGGCGTCCGCATTCACCGCGCCCACCATCGGGGAGCCGTCGACCGACCGGCACAGATAGAGCAGCCCGGCGCACTCGGCCACGGTCGGCACCCCCCGCCCGATCGCCGCCGCGATGACCGCCCGCATCGCCCGGTTGCCGGTGAGGTCGGCGGCGTGCACCTGCGGGAAGCCACCGCCCAGGTACAGCCCGGCGGTGCCGTCGGGCAGCGTGTCTCCGGCAAGGGGATCGAACACCACCGGCCGACAGCCGGTCGCGCGGAGCAGTTCCTCGGTCTCGGTGTACCGGAAGGTGAACGCCCGACCGCCCGCGACGGCGATCACCGGCTCGGGTCCGTCGGCCGCATCGACGACGCCGGCGGGATCCCAGGGGGCAGCCGCCGGATCGGGCGCCGACCGCGCGATGCCGACGACCGCCGCCAGGTCGATCCGGGCGGCGATCTGCGCGGCCAGCCGATCCAGCGCGGCCCGGGCATCGTCCCGCTCCGCGACCGGCACCAGCCCGAGATGCCGCGCCGGCGCGCTGATCCCGTCGTCGCGGAACAGCACGCCGAGCACCGGCAGCCCGATCCCCTCGACCGCCGTGCCGGCCTCCTCGGCGTGCCGCGCCGAGCCTGCCTTGTTCAGGATCACCCCGGCGACCCGCACGCGCGGATCGAAGCTGCGCAGACCGTGCACGACCGCCCCGACGGTCCGGGCGGACGCGGAGACGTCGACGACCAGGAGCACCGGGGCATCGATCAGGCGCGCGACGTGCGCGGTGGAGGCGAAACCGTGCCGGCCGATCGCCCCGTCGAACAGGCCCATCACTCCTTCGACCACCGCGATGTCCGTTGGCACCGGGACCGCGGCGCCGTGCAGCAGCAGCGGCACCAGCAGGTCCTCGCCCACCAGGTGCGGATCGAGATTGCGGCCGGGCCGGCCGGTGGCCAACGCGTGGTAGCCGGGATCGATGAAGTCGGGACCGATCTTGTGCCCGGACACGACGTGTCCGGCCCGGGTGAGCGCGGCCATCAGCCCGGACGCGACGGTGGTCTTGCCATGGCCGGACGCGGGTGCGGCGATCACCACCCGCGGCAGCGCTACCATTCGATGCCCCGCTGGCCCTTTTGCCCGGCGTCCATCGGATGCTTGACCTTGGTCATCTCGGTGACCAGGTCCGCCGCCTCGACGAGCCTCGGGTCGGCCCGACGGCCCGTGACCAGCACGTGCTGACCCGGCGCCCGGCGCGCGAGAGTGCCGATCACATCGTCGATGTCGACCCAGCCCCAGTTGATCGGGTAGGTGAACTCGTCAAGCACGTAGAGCCGGTGGGTGCCGGCGTCCAGGCGACGCTTGATCTCGGCCCAACCCTGCGCCGCCAAGGCGGCGTGGTCGGTTTCGGCGCCGGGACGTCGGGTCCAGGACCAGCCGGAGCCCATCTTGTGCCACTCGATCGGGCCGCCGACGCCGGTCCGCGCGTGCAGGTCGGCGAGGGATTCGAGTGCGGACTGCTCGCCGATGCGCCACTTGGCGGACTTGACGAATTGGAACACCCCGATCGACCAGCCCTGGTTCCAGGCCCGCAGGGCCAGACCGAACGCGGCGGTCGACTTTCCCTTGCCGTCACCGGTGTGCACCATCACCAGTGCCCGGTTGCGACGCTGCCGGGTGGTCAGGCCGTCGTCGGGGACGGTGAGCGGTTGCGCCTGCGGCATCAGGCCACCCGCGCCCGGTGCAGGGCCACCGTCGTGGTCAGGACCGACGCGGCGACCTCGTCGATCGGCACGTGCTCGGCGAGCAGGTGCTCGGCCAGCCGGGCGGCCAGTCCCATCCGGAACCGCCCGGTCTCGCAGTCCAGGACGAGGGCGGCGACGCCGTCCGCGGCAAGTTCGGCCGCCGCCCGCTGGGACCGAGCGACCGCACCGGGCCCGGCCGTGGCCCGCCCGTCGGTGACGACGATCAACAGCGGACGGCGCAACGGGTCCCGGATCCGCTCCACCCGCAGGGTCTGCGCGGCGCACAGCAGACCCTCGGCCAGCGGGGTTCGGCCGCCGGCCGGCATGGTTTCGAGGCGTCGTGCGGCCGTCTCCACCGACGAGGTGGGCGGCAGCAGCAGATCTGCGGTCGCGCCGCGGAACGTGACCAGACCGACCTTGTCCCGGCGCTGGTAGGCGTCCGTGAGCAGGGACAGCACCGCGGCCTTGACCGCCTCCATCCGCCTGCGCGCGGCCATCGACCCGGACGCGTCGACGCAGAACAGCACCAGGTTCGACTCGCGACCCTGCCGGACCGCCAGCCGCAGATCGTCCCGACCGACCAGCAACCCGGGACCGCGACGGCCGCGGCGCAGCTGATGAGGGGCCGCGGCGCGGACGGTGGCGGTCAGGTGGACCGCACCCGGCTGCCCGGCGAACGGGGTCGCGCCGACCGTGCGGCCGCTGCCGGTGATCGCCCTCGACCGCCGGCCCGGCTCCCCCGCGCCGACCCCGGCGACGGTGAACAGCTTGGGCCGGAACGGCTTTCCGGCGGCGGCGAGGGTACCGGTGGG
>JBIOVW010000159.1:0-3718 GCA_044867945.1 Nakamurella sp.
CATGATTGACAGATCTGCGACAAAGGAGTCTGCTGGGGGTGCTGAACGCACAGCCGTGTGGGAGCGATGTCGCCGCCCCCGGGCCGCGACGCCGCCGGGACCTCCTCCCCGCGCCCGACCCTCCCCCGGAGCGTTGACGACGAGGTTCGATTGTGCCTGGATCCTTCATTCCAAGAATTCGTGACCGCGTACCCGCCCGGCTGTCGGGCGCCCGGCTCCCGCGGCCCGTCCCCGCCCCCCGGGTGGCCGGCGTACCCGGCGCGACAGTGCAAGCCAAGGCAGTGGCCTGCCCGCTGGAGTATCTGCACGTTCCGGTCAGTGGCGGAAGAACGATGCATGTCACCATTTTCGGTCCCGAGGACGGCCTACCGACGGTGGCACTGCACGGGTTGGGCGGCAGTACGGAGCAAAACCTGCCGGCGCTCGAAGCCGTAGCGAAGCGCTACGGCCTGCGGACGTATGCGATCGATCTGCCCAACCACGGCCGCAGCAGCACAGTCGGGCTCTTCGAGTTCCATGTTCGGCATTTTTCGGATCTCATCCTGGAAGCCGTTCAGGCACTCGAGATCGAGACGACGGTAATTTTCGGTCATTCCTTCGGCGGACAGCTCGCCGCGCTGGTGGCGGAGGGCATATCGGCGGACTCGCTGCAGCCGATTTTCATCAATCCGGCCCTCGGTGCACCGTGGGACCTTAAACTTCGCCTGTGCTGGCGGCGGCCCTGGCGGTTCTTCAGGCTCGTCCAGGAGCTCGGCTACAACGATGGCAATGTTGCTCGGAGCGAGCTCTATCACGCGGGACTCCTACTGCGTTCCATTCTGGATATGTTCCGCGACCGCGACCTCCGGCCATACCGACGGCTTCAGGCCACGATGGCCCTGCTGCTGAATCGTGACACCGCAAGCATTCTCGGTCGCCTCATGTTGCGGGGCATTCAGCCGGTCATCGTTCAAGGCGAACTCGACCGGTCCACCCCGGCCGCCGACGGTGTCCACTTTGTGGACGGTTTCCACAGCTGGCTGCAGGAAGCCAGCGGCCCCCAAGCACTCCTGGCGGCACTCAACAAACTGTTCCCCGGGCCGCTCCCAAGCTGAGTGCGGTGAAGTTCCGTCCTGTTCATCGACTTCTCGGGGTAAGGGCCGTCCCGAGGTTCTCGTATTCCTGGGTCGTGCATCCGGCGGCGCCGACCGCCGTCTGGGTCGAGCCCGCTCCGCGGGCTCCCTCCACGATGACCGCGAGTTGATCGAGGGTCGGTCCGGCGACGAACTGCTCCATCATGGCCTTGCCGGACTTCCGTCATTCAGCGTCGTGGCCGGGTCGGTGTCGACATCGGCGACGGTTTCCGCGTCCTTCGGCTGGTACGGCGCGCTGAACCCGACGATCACCGACCCAGGACCCGCCGAGCGCGAACGCGCCCGCTCCGGTCGGTAACCTCATTCAGTCCAATCGAAAGGACCATCCCATGGAATCCGTCACCCTCAACAACGGCGTCGACATGCCGATCCTCGGCTTCGGCGTCTTCCAGGTCGGCCCGGAAGAGACCGAGGCAGCCGTCAGCCACGCGCTCGAGGCCGGCTACCGGCTGATCGATACCGCCGCCGCGTACGGCAACGAGGAAGCCGTGGGCCACGCGATCGCGAAGAGCGGCATCCCCCGGGAGGAACTGTTCATCACCACGAAGCTCTGGATCCAGGACGCGCCGGCCGAGGACAACACCGCACACGCGTTCGAGACCTCGCTCGGCAAGCTCGGCCTCGACTATCTCGACCTGTACCTGATTCACCAGCCGTTCGGGGACTATTACGGCCAGTGGCGTGCGATGGAGAAGCTCAACAAGGACGGCCGCGCCCGCGCGATCGGGGTCTCCAACTTCGCCGCCGACCGTCTGCTCGACCTCGTCATCAACAACGAGATCACCCCCGCGGTCAACCAGATCGAGACCAATCCGTTCCAGCAGCAGACCGCCTACCAGGAGATCCTCAGGTCCGAGGGCGGCTGAGCGGGAACCGCCTGACCTGACCTCGATGCCTCTCGGTTGCCCGCTCTGGTGACCGGCACGCTGATCATCTCGGCGCTGGTCCGGGCAAATCGGGCGCGCAAGCGCCGAGATGATCAGCGTGGCGGCAGGGAACGCCCACGAAGAATGGAGAGCGCGTGTCACTCGAATTGACCAACTGGGCTGGAAATCTCACCTATCGCGCGGATTCCGTTCACTACCCCACCTCCGTTCCCGAGGTGCAGGAACTGGTGGCACGAATGCCTCGGGTCAAGGCGCTGGGCACACGGCACTCCTTCAATACGATCACCGACTCCCCAGGAGGTGCGCTCGTCTCGCTTGCCGAACTACCGTCCGACATCGCCGTCGACGCCGCCGCGCGGACCGTATCGGTGCCCGGTGGAACCACATTCTGGGCCCTCGCCGCCGCATTGCACGCGCAGGGATACGCACTGCACAACATGGGTTCTCTGCCGCACATCTCGGTGGCCGGTGCGACAGCAACCGGCACCCATGGCTCGGGCGACCGCAACGGAATCCTCTCCACCGCCATATCCGCACTGGAGATCGTGAAACCCGACGGCTCGCTGGTCGTGTTCGACCGCTCGGACCCCGACCTCAAGGCAATCGCGGTCGGCCTTGGAGCATTCGGCGTCATCACCAGGATGGTCCTGGACATTCAGCCCAGCTACCGGATTCGGCAGGACGTCTACCGCAACGCCCCGTGGGACGACGTGCTCGAAGTGTTCGACGACGTGATGGCCAGCGCCTACAGCGTCAGCCTCATCGGTGATTTCGCCAGACCAGCCATCCACGAACTCTGGCAGAAGACCAGGATCGAACCCGGATCGGAGGACCACCGGGAACCGCTGCCCGCGCCGGCGACCCTGCACGGCGGAACCTGGCACGACGACGCCGACCAACCACCCGACCACAGCCTTACGGTGCGCGCCGGCGTCCCGGGCCCATGGTCCGAGCGACTGCCACATTTTCGCCCGGACGCCGCGCCGTCGGCCGGCGGCGACGAGCTGCAGACCGAGTATTTCGTCGATCGCGACCATGCCGTCGAGGCGCTCCGGACGCTCCGCGCCCTGTCCGACCGGATCTCCCCGCATCTGCACGCGGCTGAGATCCGCACCATCGCCGCCGACGATCTCTGGCTCAGCCCCGCCTATCAGCGGCACAGCGTCTGCATCGGCTTCACCTGGCGCAAGCACCCGCGGCAGGTCGAGGCGCTGCTCCCCGTCATCGAGGATGCACTGGGACCGTACGAGCCACGCCCACACTGGGGGAAGTTGTTCGCGTTGAGCGGTGAGGACATCATGCGACGATTCCCGCGCATGCCGGAATTCCACAACCTGAGACAGAGTTACGACCCGACCGGCAAGTTCAGCTTCCCCAACGACGACGTGGCACTTTTCGGCCGGGCGTATCCATAGTCCATGGAGAGCCGCCCGGATCGGGGGTGGGGACTCGATCTGCCAACTTCGGCCCTTCTGAATCGATCACCCAGGGCAGGGAGTGGCAAATCGATGGGTGCGTCCGTCCGGCCTACCGCCGCGGCTTGCGCCACGCGACGATCGCGGTGCTCGGCTGCTGCCAGGGCACCACGTCCCGCCGCAGCCCGGCGATGGCGTTCGCCGCGGCGTTGGTCGCATCCAGCCGGGCGTTCAACAGGGCATCCTGGAGATCGGCGATCTCCGCGGTCATCTCGGCGATCCG
>JBIOVW010000160.1:0-2520 GCA_044867945.1 Nakamurella sp.
GCTGGAAGCAGCGTGCCGGGCAGGCGTCCCAGCCGTAGCGGCTACTCGGTGTCTCGACGGCGATATCGCCGACGCGGAGCAGGGTCTCTCGCCGGGATGTCAACGGCCAGGAGATTCTGCCCGTCGGCGGCCAGCAGACCTGCCCGCCGATGGTCAGCAGAATTGCCCACTGATGGCCAGGTGATCTGCCCACGGGTGGCGGGTCTGGCCATCGACGGGTCAGTGCAGGGGCATCACTCCTTTGCCGTCGAGGGCTTGGGTGAGGCGGATCGAGTCGCCGCTGGTTTGGCAGATGTGGGCGTGGTGCAGCAGTCGGTCGACGGTGGCGGTGGCCAGGGTCTTGGGCATCAGTTCGTCGAACCCGGCCGGGTGCAGGTTCGACGACAAGGCGATCGAGCGTTTCTCGTAGGCGGCGTCGACGATGCGGTAGAGCCCTTCAGCGGCGTCGTGGGACACCGGCAACAGCCCGATGTCGTCGATCACGACGAGCTCGGCCCGCAGGATCCGGGCGACGGCTTTGGTGACGGTGTCGTCGGCACGGTGGGCGGTGACCAGCCCGCCGAGGTGTTCCAAGGTGAACCAGAGGACCCGTCGTCCGGTCTCGATCACGGCTTGGCCGAGGGCTTCGAGGAAGAACGTCTTCCCAGTCCCTGAGGGTCCGCAGACCACCAGGTTCTCCCGCCGATGCACCCATTCCAGGGTGCGCAGGGCTTGCTGGGTGGGTGTGGGAATGGAGGAGACGGCCGGGTCCCAGGCGGCGAAGGTCTTGCCGGTGGGGAACCCGGCGGCCTTGCGCCGGGAGGCGAGCATCGACCGGCCTCGTCCGGCGACTTCTTCGACCAGGAGGGCTTTGACGATCTCGACCGGCTCCCAGCGTTGCGCCTTGGCGGTGGCGAACAGCTCCGGCGCCAGGCCGCGGGCATACGGCATCTTCAGCTGCCGCATCAGCTGCTCCACCTCCGCCGGCAGCGGCGGTGCTGACGCGCCGGTCACCGGGATTCCTCGCCGTCGACGGCCGGGCGGTGCCCCTTGGTGAACTTGGCCCAGCCGGCGGTGCCTTGGGACAGCGACCGGGTTTCGGTGGCGCGCCGTGCCTGCTGAACCGATTGTTGGGCGTTCAGGATGGAGGACAGGTCTTTCCAGCCGAAGCGGCCGTTCACCGCGGCGTGGCCCAGCGCCCAGTCGACGCGGGCGTTGCCGGCGACCTTGGCCATGGTGACGGCGGCCTCCATCTTGGCCCGGATCCGTTGCACTCCGGACGCGGCGGCCTCGGCCAGCCAGACGTGCGCGCCGTCGCCGATGGCCAGGAACGCCGCCTCCGCTTCGGTGCGGGGCCGGAGGGTGTAGCGGCCGGGCTGCTTGGTCGCCGACCCACCGAAATGATCATCATCGATTCGCGGGGAGCCGGGAGTGGCGCGGGCATGGCGGGCCACCTCGACCGGCCCGGACCGCCCCAGATGCACGATCACGATCCGCTCCTCGGCGCCGACGCCGGTGGCACGGACCCATACCTGTTCACCCAGCAACGACTGCGGAACCGAGTACTGGCCGTGGTCGAACGCGATCATCGGGGTGTTCGGCGGCACCCGACGAGCCAGCCCGAACACCACCGTGTGCGGCTCGATCGGCACCCGATGCAGCCGGGCCCGCTCCTCGGCCAGCATCTCCGCCGGCGCTCGCCGGGTCACCCGATGCTGCCGGTCATTCACCAGCGTCATGAACTCTCCGCAGGCCTGCTCCAGCTCGGCGAAGCAGCCGTAGTCGTCGCGCAGGTTGGTGTCGGTCGGGACCAGGTCGGCCTTGCTGATCTTGACCGACGCCTCCACCCCACCTTTCGACACCGGATCCGCCGGCTCACAGGTGAGCACGGTGGCCCCATAGTGCCGGCCGAACGACACCACCTCCCGGTTCCGCACCGGCACCCCCGCGATGTGCTCGACCGTCACCGTCTTCTCGTTGTCGGTCAACACATACGTCGGCACCCCGCCCAGCAGCCGGAACGTGCGATCCAGTGCCGCGATCACCGACGGTTGGGTCTTGTCCCGCAACGCGATCACCACCCGGAACCGCGACCACGCCAACCAGGCCACGAACAACACGGTCTTGACCTCACCGCTGCCACCGGACACGACCGGACCGTCGCCGAAGTCGTACTGCAGCCACAGCCCCGGCTCCGTGACCCACGGCCGATGCACCCGGGCATGGCCCAACCGATAAGCCTTCTTCACCTCCGCGACCACCCGCCGGGTCGAGCGGTCCGACCCGGCGAAACCCGATGCCACCAGCTTCTCGTGCACCTTGTCGGCGCGGACCTTGCCCTGCGAGGCCTCCACCCACTCCTCGATCTTGTCCAGATACTCATCGGTGACCTGGGCCCGGCGCGGCGGTGTCCCAACCGGCCGTCCCGCATCCCGGGCCGCGACATGCGCTGCCACCGTGTGATGGGAGCAGCCGACCAACTCCGCGGCCGCCCGCAACGACCCGGTCAGGTCGTAAGCAGCAAGAATTTCCATGATCTCT
>JBIOVW010000161.1:0-2302 GCA_044867945.1 Nakamurella sp.
CCCCTTGATCCGCAACCGGGCCTGCTCGATGATCTTCTCGGTGGCCTCGACCAGCCGTTTCAGGTCGTTGATCGCCCGGACCAGGCGGCCCCGACGCCGCCCGGCCGCCGGGTCGGGCACCCCCGCCGCAGCCAGCTCGGCGGCCTTGACGCGGGCCCGGCTCGCCGCCCGGCGAGCGTTGACCAGCAGCTTCCGCGCGTCGGTGATCGCCGCCCGGGCCAGCGTCGCCAGCTCGCCGGTGATCCGTTGCACCCCGGCAGCCTTGACGTCCTGCTGCCCGGCCTGGGCCCGGGACCGCAACCTGGCGGCGATCCCGTGCGCCTTCGTGCCGGCCGACCGGGACCGGTCCCGCACCTTCGTGCGGACCGCGCCGCCCGCCGCCTGGATCCGTTTGACGTTCGTACCGATCCGGCGCACCGCCTTGGCCAACAACCCCGGGTCGGTCGGATAGGCCACATTCGCCGGCACCACCGTGGTGTCCGCCCGCACCCGGTTCGTCCGGACCACCTTCGCCTCCACCGCCTTGGCCAACAGGGCCCGGTTCAGCCCGTCCACCGCGGTCGGCCCGCACCGGGTGGTCAGCTTCATCAACGTGGTCGGGTGGGGTACCGCCCCGTCGAACGGGATCCGGCAGAACCGTCGCCAGGTGAACGAGTCGCTGAACTCCCGGCACAACGTCTCGTACCCCAGCCGGTACCGGAACTTCAGAAACATCGACCGCAGGTAGACCTCCATCGGCGTGGACGGCCGGCCGAGCCGCGGATCGAAGAACGGCTCGAACGGGCCGAAGAAGACCTCGTCGTCCAGCAGGGCGTCAACCCGGGCCAGTTCGTCCGGCAGCCGCAGCAGCTCCGGGGGCAGGACCGCCTCCCACAACGACGCCTGATCAGCCACGGTACGGAACATCAGATCCAAATCCCTTCCACCTCAAGGACTTAGGACCATTCTCGCAGGTCAACACCACCAACGGCCGGAGCGGCGCGCTGCTACTTTTTCAGGGCGAAGTAACTAAGACCGCCTGCAGAGTGCTTCGGGTTCCAGCAGACCCACAAGATGGCGTGCACCTCTTGCCGCCGGTGGCGGGGACACCGTCGCATGCTCCTTGGAGCAAGGTGACGGCCCAGCTGACCTGTCCTTCTTGTGGTGGGGGTGCCGCGGGACGTCAGCTACGGCAAGCGGTGGCCGGCCGCCCGGAACAATTCGTACCATTCGAGCCTGGTTTGAGGAAGGTCCGTTCCGAGCGCCGCGCCGGCGACTCGCTCGGGGTTGGTTGGTGCCGAGCACCACCTGCATGTTCGCCGGATGCCTGGTGATCCAGGCGGTTGCGGTGGCGATCGGCGGCACGTCGTAAGCCTTGGCGAGACGGTCGATCACCACGTTGAGCTCCGAGTGGTCCGGTGAGTCGAGGAACACGCCGGTGAAGAAGCCGGCCTGGAATGGCGACCATGCCTGCACGGTGATCCGGTTGATCCGGCAGTAGTCCAGGATGCGGCCGCCGTCCAAGGTGACCGACTGGTCCAGCCCGGCCATGTTGCTGGCCACCCCCTGCGAGACGATCGGCCCGCGGGTGATCGACAGCTGCAGCTGGTTGGCCGCCAGCGGTTGCCGCACCGCAGTGCGAAGCAGGTCGATCTGCCGGAGCGTGTGGGTTGGAGACGCCAAAAGCGCGTACCTTTTCGTAGTTGCCAGATCATCGAAGGCACGGGCCACCTCTTGCGGCTCGACCAGGGCGTCCGGCCTTGTGCAGCAGGAGCAGGTCCAGGTAGTCGGTGCGCAGCGCCCGCAGCGATTCATCGGCAGAGTTGACCGGATCGTAGGAGAAGTCGAGGTAGGGGCTGCCTTTGATGATTTCCGGCTTTGGTCTGGATGGTGATGGACTCCCGCTGGGACGGACTCAGACGCGTCGCGTCGGCGAAACGTCTTTCGCAGCCGTGCAGTTCGTTGCCGTACACGGCGGCGTGGTCGAAGAAGTCGATGCCGGCGTCCCGGGCGGCGCCGACCAGGCCCCCCGGATTGCGTCGTCGGACATGTCGGCGATCCGCATCAGGTCGAGGATCACGTTCGGGGCCTGCGTTTCGCCGAGAGTGATGCTCTTCATGGGGTTCTCTCTGCTGAGATTGTCGGTGATCAGCGGGCCGGGGTTAAGGCGTGGCGTGGGGACCGGGTCGACGGCCGGCACCGCAACTGCAGGTCCCGTTCCGGATCACCACCGATGCGTGATGAGGCGGCGGGGCGGGCCGGTGTTGAGCTGGTGGTCCCGTTGTCGGGGGGTGTGGTTCGGGTGGTTGCGTGGGTGTGGGAG
>JBIOVW010000162.1:0-4084 GCA_044867945.1 Nakamurella sp.
TGTGCAGCACCCTTTCCCGGCGGACCGGTTTGCCGTCCGAACCTGAGGCAGGAGCCCAGTGCGGTAATGCCGCACGCTGGGATCTGTGCGGGGGGCCGCCCGCAAGGGCGGTCCCTACCGCGACCACTGATCGTTCCAGATGCGCAATACCGGTTCACCGACAGGCCGATCGACCGGTTCAGCGGAACTGGGGCAATTCGCGGCCTTGCCGATGAACATCGATGTCGCCGCCGGACGCCGTGACGATGTAACGGTCATTCCACAAGAGCTGCATCCGGTTCGATTTGCCGTCTTCGGCCCTTCTGAATCGATCACTGGGGCGGAAGGTGGCAAGTCGATCGGGTGGGCCGTCCGCCCAGCAACACCGCAGAGCTCACCGGTGCCGCTGGGTCCCGCTGCGCGCAACGCGGTCATTGTGCGCTCCCGCCTTCCGTCATTCCAGATGAGCCGCACCCAAACCGAATCGGTCGAGGTCCAGGGGATGGATCGGTCGGTCCGGGCAGACCGGTACGCCGACGGTCCTGGGCCTGGCCGGTCCCGCCGCTCACGCGGTGAGGGTCGGACGCGGGCGCGGCGAACACCTCCCGTAGATGCCGGTCGGGCTATGGCCGCCCAGCGGACAGGTGTGCCGGCGGTGACCTGGTCGGCGCTGGACCTGCTGACCCTCGGATTCGGTCTGGGGTTGAAATACGAGGCGAGCACCTGCCGTCGGCCGCGTGGATGGGGCGGCGCATGATTCGTACATTACAGGGGATCCGGGCCGCCGGATTCCCTCTCATTCTTGCCAGGGTCCACGGTTGGAAGGGACGAGCATGGCCACATTCCCGGATGTTCACTGGCGAGGCGACATGACGGTGGCGGAGGTGGATCGCACTCGCTTGCTGCTGGTGTTGGCCGCACCGGTCGACCAGCAGGAGATGGCGCGACGACTGCGCGGGATCGGTGTGGTCGTGGAGGGTGATCGGTCATCAACGGGTGAGCCGATGAACCACGGTCCGTCGTGGCTTTGGGTTCGGGCGGCAGATGGTGTGCTGGACGACCGGCTTCGGGCGCGGGTCGGTGCGATTGTCGGCGAGTCGCTGGAGCGCTTCGGCCCGGTCTACCGGATGCGGGGGACAGATGGCGACCGCGGCCTTTTCGCGCCGCTCCCGGACGTGCTGCTGGTCCGGCTGACCGGCGGCGAGCAGCAGCGCCGGGAGTTCGCCGAGCGTTTCGGTCTGACGGAGCCGGACGAGGATCGGGCGGTAGCCGACCGGCTCGGCGACGAGTCGTACCGTCGCTTCCGGGTGCGCGACCGCGATGCCGATGCGTTCCAGGTCCACCAGGCGATCCGCGACGCTGCCGCAGACGACGTCGTGGACGTGCGCTACGAGAACATGCCGCTCTTGTCACCGTTCACGATGCGGCTGTCGGACCCGCTCTCGGATCAGCAGTGGAACATGGACCGGATCGGAGCCCAGTCTCCGGTCGACGGGCAGATCTCCGGCTGGGACTACTCGCTCGGTGACACCTCGATCACGATTGCGGTCATCGACACCGGATGCGATCTGACCCACCCGGATCTGCGGATCGTTGCCGGGTACTCGGTGGGTGATCCCGCGGGGTTGGGCGGCACCCGACCGGTGCCGGGCTTCGCGGCCGGTCACGGCACATTCTGCGCGGGGGTGGCAGCGGCGATGGCCTTCAACCTGAAGGGTTTGACCGGGGTGGCCGGCCGTTGCCGCATCCTTCCGGTCGCCTTCGACAAATGCACCGACTGGGAGTTCCTGAAGGCCTTGACCCATGCCACCGACCACGGAGCCCGGGTGGCCAGCATGAGTTTCTCGATCTTCGATGACCTGTGGGACACCGCTGTCACCGGCCAAGCGGTGCACCATGCCAGCAACCGGGGCGTCGTGCTGTGTGCAGCCAGTGGCAACCTCGACCAGTCCGGTCTGTCGTACCCGGCACTCGACTCCCGGGTCATTGCCTGCGGGGCGTCGACCCGCGGACTACCGGAGCGCAGGGTCTCGAATGCGGACGGGTTCGACTGGGGATCGACCTACGG
Source organism: Nakamurella sp. (assembly GCA_044867945.1). Taxonomy (GTDB): domain Bacteria; phylum Actinomycetota; class Actinomycetes; order Mycobacteriales; family Nakamurellaceae; genus Nakamurella. Next base: position 2,048 of record JBIOVW010000162.1, read on the forward strand.
TTCGGGGTTGTCGGTGGTGGCCCCGGGGGAGCAGGTGCCGACCACGTGTGTGCAGGGCAGCGGGGACGGCGGTATGTGGGGCAGCGACTACGTCGCTGGTTTCCGGGGAACCTCGGCGGCGACACCGCATGTCGCCGGGTTGGCGGCATTGTTGCTCAGCCTCCGGCCGTTGCTGACACCCGATCAGGTCAGGCACTACATCGAGGTCACCGCCGACAAGATCGGACCGGGCGCGTTCACCCCGGGCCATCCGAACGGCTCGTGGAATCAGTTCGTCGGCTACGGCCGGATCAACGCCCACCGGGCGCTACGCCGGGCCATATGGCCGTTCGACATCATCGTGCGTCTCGACCTTCACCTGCGGCGCCTCGCGGCCGCCATGAAGGCGCATCGGGCCGAGATCAAGCGACTTGAGACCAACGGCGGCCACCCGGCGGTCATCGCCGTCCACAAGGCATGGGTCCGCCTGGGCAGCGACGAGGCAGTGCTGCAACTGATCCGCGATCTGGTGGAGGCCCCGGACCTGCACTGTGAACTCTGGGACGAACCTCGAACCGTGGCCGATGCCCGGGACATCGATTTGCCACCCGACAGCACCGTCGAAGTGCGCCTCGGGCCGATGGAGCTTCGCGTCCGATTCCCGGTCGCCCGGCTGACCGCCATCGCCGGGTGGAACGCGGAGACCGGCTTCTTCGGGGAGGTCTCAACGCCAGGCGTGGATCAGTCCTGACCCCGTGTGATGACCTGATCTCGCCGACGGCAGCGGAAAATGAAGTCCGGGTACCTCTCAAGTCAGTTGCCGGGCCGATTCGATGACAGGAGTTCGGCGACCTTCGTCGCGGTCTCTTTGGCTGATCCCGGGTTCTGACCGGTGACGAGGTTCCCGTCGGCGACGGCGTAGGAGACGAACGGCAGCCGGGCCTTTTCGTAGAGCGCGCCCCGCTTCTTGATCTCTTCTTCGGCGTTGTAGGGCACGAGCTTGTCCACGCGGGCGAGCACTTCCTCCTGCCAGGCGAAGCCGGTCATCCTGCGGCCGGCGACCAGGTAGGAGCCGTCGGAGAGTTTGGTGTTGAGCAGGCCGCAGTAGCCGTGGCAGACCGAGGAGACGATGTCGCCGCGTTCGAAGATCTCGCGGGTGATCCGCTGCAGCCCCTCGCTGTCGGGGAAGTCGAACATCGCCGCGTGGCCGCCGGTGAAGTAGATGGCGTCGTAGTCGGCCGAGTTGTTCTGTTCCGGGCTGGCTGTGGCTTCCAGCAGGGCCATTCGGGCCGGGTCGGCGCGCCATGCCTTGGCGGTCTTGTCGTAGTTGGGGAACCTCAAGGACCGCGGCTCGAGCGGCGCGGCGCCGCCCTTCGGGCTCACGATGGTCTGTTCGAAGCCGTGTTCTTCGAACACGTGCCAGGCGTGGGTGAGTTCGGACAGCCACAGCCCGGTGGGATGCGAAAGGTCGTCGTAGTGGCCGACGTTGGTAACGACGTTCAGGATGCGCTTGGTCATGCGCGGACTTCTTTCCCTGCGGGAGTGCTGCATCGGTGCTTCTCGGGTGAGTTGAGTCGTTCTACTTCAACGAGCGCCTGCTCGGCGGAGTGCCCTGAGAGCGAGGGTGAGGATTCTGGCCCACCGATCCGGGCGGACTCCGGTGGGGGCCGAGAAACCTTGCAGGCGTTGATGGGCGACGGTCTGCGGCTCGGTGTACTTGAGCAGACCGTCGGCTCCGTGTCGGCGACCCAGCCCGGAGTCGCCCATGCCGCCCATGGGGGCGTCGATGCTGCCCCACGCGGCGGCGAAGGCGTCGTTGACGTTGACCGTGCCGGCATGGATGCGCGCGGCCACGGCGCGGGCCCGGTTCCCGTTGCGACCCCACACGCTGGCGTTGAGACCGTAGGGCGTGGCGTTGGCGCGGGCGACGGCGTCGTCGATGGTGGAGTAGCGGAAGATCGAGACGACGGGCCCGAACGTCTCGTGCTCGAACAGCGTCATGGCCGGCGTGACGTCCGTGAGGATCGTGGGCTCGTAGAACAGCGGGCCCAGGTCGGG
>JBIOVW010000163.1:0-2292 GCA_044867945.1 Nakamurella sp.
CAGCCATGGTGCGGCTTCAACCTCTCCTTGGATCTGAGCGGTGGCTCGATACCGGATGGAATCCGAGCCGGGTGGATGTGGTGGACCACCCGGTGTTCGGGCGTCCTACCAGCGGTAGTGGGCGAAGGCCTTGTTGGCCTCGGCCATCTTGTGGGTGTCCTCACGGCGCTTCACCGCGGCCCCCAGGCCGTTCGACGCGTCCAGGAGCTCGTTCATCAGACGCTCGGACATGGTCTTCTCGCGCCGCAGCCGCGCGAAGTGGACCAGCCAGCGCATCGCCAGGGTGTTGGCCCGAGGCGGCTTCACCTCGACCGGGACCTGGTAGGTCGCACCGCCCACGCGACGGCTCTTGACCTCCAGCGCCGGCTTGACGTTGTCCAGCGCCCGCTTCAGCGTCTGCACCGGATCGATGCCCGTCTTCGTACGCGTGCCCTCCATGGCGGTGTAGACGATGCCCTGGGCGATCGTCTTCTTGCCGTCGAGCAGGATCTTGCTGACGAGCTGGCTGACCAGCGGCGACCCGTAAACCGGGTCGACCATCACCGGGCGCTTCGGGGCAGGGCCCTTGCGAGGCATTACTTCTCCTTCTTGGCGCCGTAGCGGCTACGGGCCTGCTTGCGGTTCTTGACACCCTGGGTGTCCAGCGAGCCGCGGATGATCTTGTAGCGAACACCCGGCAGGTCCTTCACACGGCCGCCGCGGACGAGCACCATCGAGTGCTCCTGCAGGTTGTGACCCACGCCCGGGATGTAGGCAGTGACCTCGGTGCCAGACGACAGGCGAACGCGGGCGACCTTGCGCAGCGCCGAGTTGGGCTTCTTCGGCGTGGTCGTGTACACCCGGGTGCAGACGCCGCGGCGCTGGGGCGAACCCTTCAACGCGGGCGTCTTGTTCTTGCTCACCTTGTCGGTGCGGCCCTTGCGGACCAGCTGCTGGATAGTGGGCACCGCTTGCTGTCTCTTTCTGCTGCGTGGATGTGGATGTGGACCGGCAGCTCGACTGCTGATCCACGAGTGCGACACACCGCCAAGGCCCGAGTTCTCAAGCCGACATCGGGGCACGCACCAGAGCCGGGCAAGCCCGGACACAAGCGCCTAGGTTATCTCGTCGGACGCAGAGGGTCAAAGCGGCGAAGCTTTCCGCACACCGATCATCGAGCCTACCCGGACGCCCCAAGGGGCACCCGAGAAGGCGGCGAGCCGGAATGGCCGGGTCGGTCAGCGGGTTGTCACCGTACGTGACTCGCCTCTCTGTGCTCGATCTCGTCCCCGTCCGTGCCGGCCAGACCACTGCCGAGGCCGTGACCGCGTCGATCTCGTTGGCGCGCACCGCCGACGAGCTGGGTTTCACCCGCTACTGGGTCGCCGAGCACCACAACATGCCCGCCGTCGCCGCGACGAACCCGCCCGTGCTGATCGCCATCCTGGCCGGGGCGACGCGCCGGATCAGGCTCGGGTCGGGCGGGGTGATGCTGCCCAACCACACGCCGCTGGTCATCGCCGAGCAGTTCGCGCTGCTGGAGGCGGCGTTCCGGGGTCGGATCGACCTCGGGGTCGGCCGGGCACCCGGCTCGGACCCGGTGACCAACCACGTGCTCCGGAACGGTCGTGGCCAGGACCAGGTCGACACCTTCGCCGACGACCTGTCGGCGCTGTCGCTGATGATGCAGCCCGAGGGGGTCCACCTGTCGCTGGCCGGCCGCACGTACGGACTCACCGCCACGCCGGCCGCTCGAACCGCGCCAGGCGTCTGGCTGCTGGGCTCGTCGATGTACTCCGCCGACCTCGCCGCTCGGCTCGGACTGCCGTACGTGTTCGCCCACCACTTCGGCGGCGACCAGACGCTGACTGCCCTGGAGCGCTATCGAACCCAGTTCCAGCCATCGGCGGAGACGCCGGAGCCGGTGACCATCGCGGTGGTGAACGCGATCGTGGCCGAGACCGCCGATCAGGCCGAGGCGCTCAGCCTGCCCCAGCGCCGGACGATGTGGCGGTTGCGGACCGGCCAGACCCTGGCGCCGCAGGAGTCGGTGGAGGACGCCGAGGCCGCTCCCCTGTCCCCCGCCGACCAGGCGGTCGCCGACGACATGGCTCGGAGCTGGTTCGTCGGCACGCCGGAGTCCGTGGCGGTCGGCGTGACCGAGCTGGCCACCGAGTTCGGCACCGACGAGGTGATGGTCTCCCCGATCGCCGGCGCGCACCGCGACACGCCCGCCGACAGCAGCCCGAGCCGCGAGGAGACCCTTCGGCTGCTGGCCAAGGAGCTGATCTGAGGCACTCAGGGTGGTGGGGG
>JBIOVW010000164.1:0-9130 GCA_044867945.1 Nakamurella sp.
AAGGTCGGCCCGTCGCGCATGGGTCGGGGCGACGTGCGCGCGGCGGTGCTGGCGCTTCTCGCCGAGAAGCCGATGCACGGGTACCAGATCATCCAGGAGATCGAGCAGCGCAGCCACGGGGCCTGGAAGCCAAGCCCGGGGTCGGTGTACCCGACGCTGCAACAGCTCGAGGACGAGGGACTGGTCCGGGCCGACGAGCAGGACGGCCGCCGGGTCTACCGGCTGACCGAGGACGGGCGGCGGGTGACCGCCGAGAAGGCCCAGGAGTTCGCCGACATGTGGGACGCCTTCACGCCGCGGGAGGACGACACCCAGCTGGGTGATCTGGTCTTCCAGGTCGGGGCGGCGTTCGTGCACGTTATGCGCACCGGCAATCCGGAGCAGATCGCGCAGGCCCGAAAGGTGTTGGCCCGCACCCGGGGTGACCTCTACAAGATCCTCGGCCAGGACGAGGAGGACGACGCGCCCGACAGCGGCGACGGTCCGGCCGCCGACGGGGACCGGCCGTGACCGAGCAACCCCGGATGCGCGCCGGCACCGCCGACCGGCAGGCGGCGGTGGACCGCTTGACCACGCACTTCGCCGACGGTCGGCTGGATGCGGCAGAGTTCGACCAGCGGGTGACCACCGCCTACGGCAGCACCTACCTGGACGAGCTGACTCCGCTGTTCGCGGACCTGCCGGCGGAGCGCCCGGACCGCCCGTCGTGGGCGCAAGGCCCGTCGTACGGTCCCCGGCCGGGGCCCGGGCCCGGCGGCGGGTACGGGCGCGGCGGACCCTGGGGCCCGCGCGGCCGGCAGCCCGGTCCTCCCCCGCTGATCCGGCTCGCCCTGTTCGTCCTGTTCGTCTTGGTGATCATCTGGTCGGTCAGCGCGATCACGCACGGGTTCTTCCCGTTCCCGCTGCTGTGGCTGGTCATCGGCCTGCTCCTGGTCGGCAAGATGCGTCGGCACCGGCGGCGGGAATTCCACGGCCACGGCTGACGCCCGTCGCAACGCCCGGCGTCGTCGCGTTCGCGGCGTCGGAGCCCGCAGTAAGGTATCCGGATGACCGTCGAGCCGGACATCAAGGATTGGACCTGGGTGATCGACAGGCCCTGTCCGGAATGCGGTTTCGATGCGTCCACGCTGGCGCTCACCGACGTGCCGGACGCCATCCGGGCCAATGCCGGCGGCTGACCGGACCGATCGGGAAAACGGGGACCGGCACGGTCCGTGAGCAGCTCATGATCGGAGGCAGCGATGCCCGGACCGGTGCGCCTTCGACACGTCCCGCACGAAAAGGTCCACCTGGTCCTCATGCTCACGCTCACCTTTTCCACCGGGATCGTCGACGCGGTCGGCTACCTCGGGTTGGAACGTGTTTTCGCCGGCAACATGACCGGCAACGTGGTCATTCTCGGGATGGCCGTGGCCGGGGCCGACGACCTGGCCCTTGGTGGGCCGCTCATCGCGTTGGCGGGCTTCCTCTGCGGAGCCCTGGCAGGTGGCCGCGTGCTGCGCCCGGCCGAATCGGGCCCCTGGTCGGATCGAATCGGCGTGATGTTCGCAGCGGTCGGGGCGATCCTGGCGGCGCTGTCGGCCACGCTTTTCGTCGTCGGGACTGTCCCGCCGTCATCGGTGCTGCTGCTGATCGTGGTTCTGTTGGCGATCGCAATGGGTGCGCAGGCGGCCACCGCGCGGCACCTGGCCGTGAAGGACGTGACCACTGTGGTGGTGACCTCGCTGATCACCGGACTGGCCGCGGACGCGGCGGTCAGCGGCCGGAATCAACCGTGGCCGCGGCGGGTGGCCGCGCTGGTGCTGATCAGCACAGGTGCGCTGGTCGGGGCGTTGACCGTGCGCTTGCACATCGGATGGGGCCTGGGCCTGTCCGCGATCCTCACGGTGATCGTCGCCGCCGTCGGCACGGGCGCCGCGAGGACGGCGCGGCCCGCCGCCGACGGATGACGCGGTGCACCGGACCCGATCGGGTCAGCGCAGGTAGAGGCCCGCGGGAATATTGTGATCGCCGCGTCGTACTACCCGGTTCTGGTGGTTCCCGAATCGGATGTCGCAGTTGCGACACCAGGGGCCGTGCTCGTCGTCGACACCCTTGGGTGCACCGGTCAGATACGGAGCGTAGGGAGCGGACGCCGAACCGCACCGCGGGCACGCCTGGAACAGCTTCATGATCTCGTCTTTCGTCTTCAGATGTCCGGGACCGGCGATCCCGGGGATCGCAGCCGCTCGCGTCCCACGGATGTGACGGCCCTCCATGATGCACCATCACGGGGCCGTGAGGGAAATCACGCCCGCCTTTCCCACCCCATTCACACGCCCGGTGGGTTGCCGCGATGACGCACGGTGAGCACAGGGCCGGTGCGCCGCGGCGATCGGCGGCGTGGGCACAATCGGATGATGCCGCGTCTACCCCTTCCCGCCCCCGTCGTCGCCATGCTCAACGGGGCCAACCCGGCAGTCATCGCCACGGTCCGTCCCGACGGACACCCCGTGTCCGTGGCGACCTGGTACCTGCTGGACGGCGACGAGATCGTGGTGAACATGGCGGCCTCCCGTAAACGGCTCGACCATCTGCGCGCCGATCCGCGGGTCGCGTTGACCGTGCTCGACGGGCAGAGCTGGTACTCGCACGTGAGCATCGTCGGGCGGGTCACCGCCCTGCTCGACGATACGGACTTCGCCGGCATCGATCGGCAGTCGGTGCAGTACAAGGGTCATCCCTATCCGAACCATCGGGACCCACGGGTCGACGCGCGCATCGGCATCGACAGCTGGCACGCGTGGGGAGCGGTCGCCGAACAGCTCCGGCGCAGTCGCTGACCTGCGGCTATCCGGCAGCCGTGCTGGAGGGCGGTGCCGTTCCCCCCTGCGGCACGGTCGCGGTCATCAGGTCGATGATGGACTGCCGATCATCGGGGGAAGGAAGTCCCCAGTCGGGGGCGTAACCGTAGACGCGGTCCAACGCGGTGGCAGCCGTGCGCCCGTCGAGGATCTCCACCGAGTCGGTAGCGATGAGCCCCGGATGTTCCACTCCACAGGCTTCGGCCACCCGCAGCAGATCGCGGCGCACCGTCTTGATGTAGTTGGCCGCCCGCACGGATTTCCGGCCGGGGTCCAGTCCGCGCGCCAGCCAGGGGTTCTGGGTTGCCACGCCGGCCGGGCAGGTGTCGGTATGACACTTCTGGGCTTGGACGCAGCCGATGGCCAGCATTGCCTCTCGCCCGACGTTGATCATGTCGCAGCCGAGCGCGAAGGCGACGATCGCATTGTCCGGCAGCCCCAGCTTGCCCGAGCCGATGAAGGCGACGCGGTGGTGCAGACCCTTCTCCGCGAACAACTTGTAGACCCGGGCGAAACCGACCTGGAAGGGTAGCGAGACGGTGTCGGTGAAGATCAACGGGGCGGCCCCGGTACCGCCCTCACCTCCGTCGATGGTGACGAAATCCAGGCCTCGGCCGGTGTCCTCGGCCATGCGCGAGGTCAACTCGTCCCAGAAGTCCAGGTCGCCGACCGAGGACTTGATGCCGACCGGGAGTCCGGTCTCCGCGGCCAGCATTTCCACCCAGTCCAGCAGGCTGTCCACGTCGGAGAACTCGGCGTGACGGGACGGGCTCACGCAGTCCCGGCCGGGCTCGATGCCCCGTGCGGCGGCGATCTCCGCGGAAACCTTCGGGCCGGGCAGCAGACCGCCGAGGCCAGGCTTGGCGCCCTGGCTCAGTTTTATCTCGATGGCCCGCACCGGCGCGCCCTGCACGACGTCGTTGAGCCGGTCCAGGCTGAAACGTCCGTGCTCGTCGCGGCAGCCGAAGTAGGCGGTGCCGATCTGGAAGACCAACTCCCCGCCGTGACGATGATGAACCGACAGCCCACCCTCGCCGGTGTTCTGGAGGCAATCCGCCAGTTCGGCGCCCCGATTGAGTGCCTCCACCGCCGCACCGGACAGGGAGCCGAAGCTCATCGCGGAGATGTTCACCACCGACCGGGGCCGGAAGGCCTTCCGGCGACCGCGTGCCGCGCCGAGCTCTTTCGCACAGGGCAGCCGCACCTCCTGGCCCGCCGTGGGGCTGGACGGCGGGACCGCCCGACCGAACGTGCGGTGCTTGATCACGGCGTAGCCGGCCGTGTACTCGATATCGTTGTCCGTGCCGAAACCGAAATAGTTGTTCTGCTTCTTCGCCGACGCGTAGACCCACCGCCGCTGATCCCGGGTGAACGGGCGCTCCTCGTTGTTGGCGGCGATGACGTACTGGCGCAGCTCCGGGCCGACCGCCTCGATCGCGTACCGGGCGTGGCCGAGCACGGGGAAGTTCCTGAGGATGGCGTGTTCCTTCTGCAGGACGTCCCGGAGCGCGACCCCGATTCCCACGGACAGTGCTGCCACGACCACCGGCACCGGCTTCATGCGTCCCTAGTGCCCGACCACCCACGCCGGCCAAACAGACTTTGTCGACACAGCCTGGGCGACTTCACACGGGTCACCCGATCACCCGACGTTTGGCATCCTGTCGGGATGGGCGACGCAGGCAGCACCTCGAAGGCGGTTCGCATCGGGCAGGAGATCCTCGGCTGGCTGCTGCTCGCCGCGGGGGTCGCGGCGCTGATCCTGCCCGGCCCCGGCCTGCTGCTGCTCGCCGTCGGCTTGTGGGTGCTCGCGAAGAACTACAGCTGGGCCGATCGGCTGCTCGATCCGGTCAAGCGGGCGGCGTACCGCGGGGCGGCGGAAGGGGTGAAGTCGTGGCCGCGGATCATCGGCTCGACGCTGCTCGCGCTGGGCATCATCGGGATCGGCGTCATCTGGGGCGTCCGCCCATCGGCGCCGAGTTGGTGGCCGTTGGCCGAGAAGTGGTGGCTGTTCGGTGGCTGGGGCACCGGCGCCTTCCTGATCGTCTCCGGCCTGCTCGCGCTCGGACTGCTCGGCTGGAGCATCAAGAACTTCCGGTACGGCGACCGGACGCTCGAAGAGGTGTACAAGGAACACCACCTCAACGAGCATCCGCGCCGGCCCCACTGAGCCCGCCGTCTCCCGGCCGACCCGAACGTGTCGTGCTCCTCGCCTTGATCTTCGGCAGCGTCCAGGGCGTGCCCGTTGATTCCCGCCGCACCCGAAGACCTCAATGTGGAGGAGCCGAATGAACGACGAACCCAACGACCCGGCGACCGACACCCGTCGGTTCCGTGGCCGGACCGCGATCGTGACCGGCGCCAGCCGGGGCATCGGCCTGGCCATCGCCCGGCGGCTGGTGGCCGACGGCGCCCGGGTGGTGGTGACGGGTCGCAAGCAGCCCGCCCTCGACAAGGCGGTCGCCGAGCTGGGCGGCCCGGCGGTCGCGCTGGGCGTGGCCGGACACGCCGACGACGCCGACCATCAGGCCAAGGTGGTGGCCAGCTCGATCGAGACCTTCGGCAGCGCCGACCTTCTGGTCAACAACACTGGCATCAACCCGGTGTACGGCCCGCTGATGGGCATCGACCTCGGCGCGGCCCGCAAGATCGTCGAGGTGAACTGCATCGCCGCATTGTCGTGGCTGCAGCAGGTCTACCGCGGCTGGATGGCCGGGCACGGCGGCGCGGTCGTCAACGTCGCCTCCGTGGCGGGACTGCGACCGGCCCCCGGCATCGCCCTCTACGGCGCCAGCAAGGCCATGCTGATCCACCTCACCGAGGAACTCGCCGTCGAACTCGGGCCGGACATCCGGATCAACGCCGTCGCCCCCGGGGTGGTCAAGACCCGCTTCGCCACCCCTCTGTACGAAGGGCGGGAGGAACGGGTCGCCGCCGCCTATCCGCTGCGGCGCCTCGGCGTCCCGGAGGACATCGGCAGCGTGGTCGCCTTCCTGCTCAGCGACGACGCCGGCTGGATGACCGGGCAGACCGTCGTCGTCGACGGTGGACTGCTGTTGACCGGCGGTTTCGCATGAGCACCGCACCCGCGAGCGAGTCGCCGACTCCTCGGGTCGGGGCGCCATGACGCTCCCGGGACTGGACCTGGACCGGCTCGCGGACTGGTTGCCGGCCGTGCTGCCGGGAATCGGCACGACGCTGACCGCCGACCTGATCGCCGGCGGCAAGTCGAACCTGACCTACACGCTCACCGACGGCACCGGCACCTGGGTCCTGCGCCGGCCCCCGCTCGGCCACGTGCTGGCCACCGCCCACGACATGGGCCGGGAGTACCGGGTGATGTCGGCCCTGCAGGCCACCGACGTGCCGGTGCCGCGGACCGTCGCCTTCTGCGCGGATCCGGAGGTGCTCGGTGCGCCCTTCTACCTGATGGAACGGGTGATGGGGACCCCGTACCGACGCGCTGCGGAACTGGCGGCCCTGGGCCCGGCCCGCACCCGGTCCATCGCCGAGGGACTGGTCGACACCCTGGCCGGCCTGCACGCCGTCGACCCGATCGCGGTCGGCCTGGCCGGCTTCGGCCGGCCGGAGGGGTTCCTGCTCCGGCAGGTGGAGCGCTGGCGGCGGCAGCTGGCGGCGTCGCGGTCGAGGGACCTGCCGACGGCCGACGAGCTACCCGGCGCGCTGGCCGCCGACGTCCCGGCGCAGTCCGGGACGGGCATCGTGCACGGCGACTTCCGCCTCGACAACGTCCTCGTCGATGCGAACGACCGGCCGGTCGCGGTGATCGACTGGGAGATGGCCACCTTGGGTGACCCCCTGACGGACCTGGCGCTGATGGTCGTCTACCAGCGCCTCGGGGGCGTGCTGGGTGAGGCCGGCACCGATGCCGCTTCCGCTCCCGGTTTCCTCACCGAGACCGAGGTGATTGCGCGCTACTCCGCGAACAGCGATCGGGACATGTCCCGGTTCGGCTGGTATATCGGCCTTGCGTCGTACAAGCTGGCCGGCATTCTCGAGGGGATCCACTACCGGCACAGCCGCGGCCAGACCGTGGGCGCCGGCTTCGATGGTCTCGCGGACGCGGTGCAGCCGATGCTCGACGCCGGCATCCGCTCCCTGAAGGAGGACGGCTGATGGACTTCGGGTTCGACGACCGGACCGAGCAGTTGCGCGGGAAGCTCCTGGAGTTCATGGGCAGTCACATCCACCCGGCGGAGGCGACGTTCCACGAGCAGCTGGCCGCTCTCCCCGAGCGCTGGGCGTGGGACTCGGTGCCGGTGCTGGGTGAGCTGAGGGCGCAGGCCCGGCGCCGGGGCCTGTGGAACCTGTTCCTACCCGGTGAGCACGGCGGCGGCCTGACCAACCTGCAGTACGCGCCGCTCGCCGAGATCACCGGGCGCAGCCTGCATCTCGCTCCCGCGGCGCTGAACTGCGCCGCGCCGGACACCGGGAACATGGAGGTCCTGGCGATGTTCGGCACACCGGAGCAGCGCAGGCGTTGGCTCGCGCCGCTGCTGGACGCCAGGATCCGTTCCGCGTTCGCGATGACCGAGCCCGAGGTGGCCTCGTCCGACGCCACCAACATCGCCACCCGGATCGAGCGCCACCACGACCACTACGTGATCAACGGACGCAAATGGTGGATCACCGGTGCGATGAACCCCAACTGTCGCGTTCTCGTCGTGATGGGCAAGACGGACCCGAACGCCGACCGCCACCGTCAGCAGTCGATGATCCTCGTCCCACGGGACACCCCCGGCTTGCGGATCCACCGCGGCATGAATGTATTCGGGTATGACGACCACGAACACGGCGGCCACGCCGAGCTGTCGTTCACCGACGTCCGGGTGCCGGCGGGCAATCTCATCGGCGGCGAGGGTGACGGCTTCGCCATCGCGCAGGCGCGGCTCGGGCCGGGCCGGATCCACCACTGCATGCGGGCCATCGGGGTGGCCGAACGAGCGATCGAGGCGATGTGTGCGCGGGCGCAGCAGCGGGTCGCGTTCGGCCGGCCGCTCGCCCAACAGGGGGTGAACCGGGACTGGATCGCGCAGTCCCGGGTGCGGATCGAGCAGTTGCGTCTCCTGGTGCTCAAGACGGCGTGGCTGATGGACACGGTTGGCAACAAGGGTGCGCACACCGAGATCCAGGCCATCAAGATCGCCACCCCGGCCACGGTGCAGTGGATCCTGGACAAGGCGATCCAGACCCACGGCGCGGGCGGCCTGTCCCAGGACTTCGAATTGGCCAACGCATACGCGGGCATCCGCACGCTGCGCCTGGCCGACGGTCCGGACGAGGTGCATTCGAACGCGCTGGCCCGGACGGAGCTGGCCCGCCGGCCGGCCGCGCGGACCGCCGACGCCTGACCGGACCGGACCGGCCGGGCAGGTCAGGCGTCGCGCGGATCTTGAGCTCATCCCGACCTCAGAGCCCGCACCAGGTACCGCACCGACAGCTCGACGATCGCATCGACGTCGTCGGACCCGTTGAAGATGTGGTCGGCGCCGTGCACCGGAACCAACTCGACCGGGACCCCGGCCGCGGCCAGCGCGTCGCGCAGCGCCTCGCTCTGCGCGAACGGCACGACGCGGTCGGCGGTACCGTGCACCAGCAGGAACGGCGGTGCGCCCGGGTGCACGTGACGCAGCGGAGCGGCGTCCTCGTGGGTGGCCGCGTCCACCCCGGCCAGCAGGACGTCCGGCGGATGGTCCGAGGCGGAGACCGGCACCACCGCGGCCATCTCGGGCGGCAACTCCCACCGCGGAACCGCGCCCGGATCGGCGACGCCGTACCAGTCGACCGCCGCGTCCACCGCACTCGACGGGCCGACCAATCCCTGGTCACCCTCCAGGTCGGCCCGGTGCGCGGTGAGGGCGATCAGCGCGGCCAGGTGACCGCCGGCCGACTCGCCCCACACCCCGACCCGGTCGACGTCCAGCCCGAGCGCGTCGGCGTGGGCCCGCAGGTACCGGACGGCGGACTTGACGTCGTGCAGCTGCGCGGGGAAGGGCGCCTCCCGGGCGTGCCGGTAGTCCAGCGTCGCGACCGCCAACCCGGCGGCGGTCAAGGCGTCGAAAAGCTGGTTGGGCCGCAGTGTCTCAGGTAGATAGCGGCGATCACCGGACAGCCAGCCACCGCCGTGGATCCACACCACCAGCGGCGGCGGAGCCGGCGTCGGTGGCACCCACAAATCCAGCTGCAGGGGCCGATATCCGGACACCAGCGCGTAGCTGATGCCGTGGAAGCGCCGGTTGCCGTCGGCATCGGTGATCGGCTGCACG
>JBIOVW010000165.1:0-4640 GCA_044867945.1 Nakamurella sp.
TCGGCCCTGGAGGGCTACCAGTCGGATACGCCTGATCTCGGCCGCACCCAACGAAGCGACGCGATCGCCGAGGCGATTTACGACGCGATGTCCGCCGGAGGCATCAACTACATCAATCCGCCGGCCAGTTGGGACGAGCTCGGGCAGAAGATCCGCACGCCACAGCAGGTGCTCGAGGAGAAGCAGGGAACCTGCCTGGACACGGCGGTGGTGATGGCGTCGGCGTTCGAACAGGCGGGACTCGCGGCCGGCGTCGTCATGGTTCAGGGCCATGCGTTCGCCGCCTACTTCCGCGGCGCGGATGCCAGGAAGTCAGCACTGACCAGTGACACGGTCGTCTCCTGCTGGGAGGATTTCGCTGCTCTCGTCGACAACGGCATTGTTCGGCTGGTCGAGTCCACCACGGTGACCGTGGGCCAGCATCAGCCGTTCGAGCAGGCGACGCAATGCAACAACCACTACCTGGCCGGCCGCAGCGGCGAGTTCGACGCGCTGGTCAACATCGGCGGCTCGCGGGTCCGGGGCGTGATCCCGCTGCCGGCCCGGGTGCGCGCCGACGATGGCACCACCACCGTCGTGGAGTACCGGCCGGTCGAGCATGGCGTGGCGGCCCCCGAAACCATCGCGCAGGCAGGTGAGCGCGACCGCGTCCGCGACGATTCTCCGGCACGGATCCAGCAGTGGAAGTCCGCTCTGCTGGACCTTTCCGAACGAAACGCGCTGATCAGCTACAATCCACGTCGGCACGGCATCGATGTCATCGCGGCGAAGGGCACTCTGGGCCTGATCGAGGACAGCCTGCACCAGAGTCACCATCTGACGCTGGCCGCGCACGACGGGCTGACCGAACTGCAACGCGCGCAGGGATCTCGTTCGGCGGCGGACCTCGCCGATGCCGATCTCCGGTCGCTCCTGGTCGACTCGCGCAACATCTTCGTCGCCCTCGATTCCGCCGGCTACCGCACCAAACTGCGCACCTTGGCGTCGAACGCCCGCCGGGAGCAGGAGGAGTCAGGCGCGAACAACCTGTACCTGACGTTGGGGTCGTTGGTATACTCGTCGACCAAATCGGCCCGCGGCGACCTGGATCTGCGAGCACCGCTGATCCTGGTGTCGGCCAAGCTGGTGGGCGGCGGGCGTCGGCCATACCAGGTTGCCTTCGACGAGGCCGGGGCATCCACCTGCAATGTTGCCCTTCTCGAGAAGCTCAAGAACGACTACGACCTGCGGATCCCGGACATGGAGCAGCCGCCGCTGGACGGGGCGGGCATCGACGTCGAGCGGATCTTGCAGTCCGTGCGACAGGCCTGCCTCGACGCCGGGCTGAACTTCCGGGTGGAGGACACCGCGTCGCTCGCGATGCTGAAGTTCGGCACGTTCCGGTTGTGGAAGGACCTGCAGGAACACTGGCGAACCTTTCTGACCAATCCCTTGGTCAAACACCTCGTCGAGTCGCCGGCCGAACCCTTTGAGGACCGGGTGCCGAGGAACTCCGTCGACCTGGATGCCGTCGCGGCCCGGTGCCCGATCCCCGCCGACGGGTCTCAACTGCGGGCCATCGCGCGTGCGGCGAGCGCTGAGACGTTCGTGCTCGAAGGGCCTCCCGGAACGGGCAAGTCGCAGACGATCACCAACCTGCTGGCCAACGCGATGTCCGAGGGCAAGAAGGTCCTGTTCGTCGCCGAGAAGCAGGCGGCTTTGGATGTGGTGAAGCGACGGCTCGTCGCCGCCGGGCTGGGATCGTTCTGCTTGGACATGCACAACGAGAAGTCCAAGCCGGCCATGATCCGTCAACAGCTGCAGGACAGCCTCTACTTCGAGGTCGAACCGGATGTGCACGGCATGCAGGCCGCGCAGGCGCGGCTCAACGGTGCGGTCGGCGAACTGCAGCGCTACCCGAGCCGCCTGCACGATCGCAACGCGATCGGCCTTTCGTTGTGGGATGCCCGGCAACGGCATCTCGCGCTCGGCGAGGGCCCGACGCTCCCTGTTCCGCGGCAGGTGGTGGATCTGTGGGACGCAAACCGGGTCGAGCAGATGACGGAGATGCTGGCGGCGCTCTCGCCCCTGGCGGACGCGGCCAACGTCGGCCCGCGCCACCCCTGGCGGCTGTCCGGGCTGACCGATTTCGACACTCTGGACCGGCCACGTCTGTCCGCGGCGATCGCGACCCTGACCGGATTCCTGTCCGAAGGCGGCTCCGAACCGGTGCGTTCCCTGTTGGATGCGTGCACCCGCCCGCAGGATATCGACCCCCTGACGCCGCTGCTGCGCAACGACTTGCCCACCATCGAGACACTGGACGCCGCCGCAACTTCCACCTGGCATGCCCAGGCCACGGCCGCCGCGGCCGAGGTCGCATCCTTGCCGCCGCTCACTGCACCGGTGCTCGCCGACTTCCTCCCAACCGTCTTCACGGGGCCGCTGGAGCAGTGGGCGGAAGCGGCGAACCAGGCCAAGCAGAGCATGGTGTTCGGTCGCAAGAAACGGCTCGGCGCGGTCGCCGAGTCGATATCGGCGGTCGTCAGGCCGGGTGCCCAGCTGGATCTTGACAACCTGCCGGCAATCATCACCCGGGTCATTGCCTTGCGTGATCAGCTTCGGCGGGCCCATGCCGCGGTCTCCGCGGTTCCCGGCTTCGGCCCGGTCCCCGATCTGCTGGCTCCCGACGTCGCCTCGACGGTCTCCAATCGGCTGACGCTGTTGGCCGATTCCGGTCGGCGCCTGGCGGTGGCCGACCCCAACCCGGCCATCACCGTGGTGCGCGCGTGTTCGACGAACGTCGATGGGCGAACGACCGCGCGGCGAGTCCTCGGAGCCTGGGCGGAAGTGCTGTCCACGTTGAGCTGCGGGCCGGGCGACGTCGACGCTTGGCGAGAGGGTCGGACCGTCACCGAGTCGCTGTTGGGTTCCGTCGGCGGTTGGCGCAGCGACAGCGTCGAGGATCGGTTCAAGCGGCTGCAGCACTGGATCGAATGGTGCGCGGCAGTCGCCGCGATCGGAATCGGTGGGCTGGACGAGGCCTCGGCCGTCCTGGCCGCCGGGACCGTGTCCCCTGCCGACGCGGTGGGTGCGTTCAACCGTGGGCTGGCCGCGGCCGCGATCCGGGAGCGTCGGGACTCGACCGGCCTGGACCGATTCCACGGCGAGGGCCACGACACTCGCATCGCTTCCTACGTCGACTCCTCGGGCCGGGTGCGCAACCTCCTACGGGAGAGCATCCCGAGCGGTTTGCTGGCCACGCGACCGTTCCGCGCCGACGCGTTGCGGGGCGACGCCGCGCTGCTTTCCCGCGAACTCGACAAGCGGAGCAGGCCGATGAGCATCCGCGGGATGCTCAAGCGGTTCCCGGATGTGATCGCCGCACTCACGCCGTGCTTCCTGATGAGCCCGGACTCCGTCGCCCGGTTCCTCGATCCGGGCGCCATCACCTTCGACCTGGTGGTGTTCGACGAAGCGTCGCAGATTCGGGTGGCCGAGGCCATCGGCGCGATGGGACGCGCCCGCGCGGTCGTAGTCGTCGGTGACGAGAAGCAGATGCCTCCGACCAGCATCGCCCAGGTCAGCACCGGCATCGGATCGGACCTTGATCCGGATTCGGTCGAGGGTCGGCTGGCGATGGCGGTTGAGGACGAGGAGAGCATCCTCAGCGAATGCGCCAAGGTCCAGGTCCCGACCATCTCGCTGACTTGGCACTATCGCAGCCAGGACGAGGCGCTGATCGCGTTCTCCAACCACGCCTACTACAAGGACCGCTTGGCCTCCTTCCCGGCCCCTGTGGGGGGCGACAACGGGTCGACCGGACTGCGTTTCGTCCGGGTACCGGATGGCCAGTTCATCCGCGTCAACGACGGGAAGCTGTATCGGACCAATCCGACCGAGGCGGCGGCGATCGTCGCCGAGATCACCCGCCGGCTGCACGATCCGGTCGAGGCACGTTCGACGATCGGTGTGGTGACCTTCAACGCCCAGCAGCAGGACCTCATCGAGCGGTTGCTCGACGAGTCCGACGATCCGCTGGTCCAGGAGGCGCTGCAGGAGCCGGACCCCGAGCGGCGACTGTTCGTGAAGAACCTGGAGAGCGTCCAGGGGGACGAACGGGACGTCATCATGTTCTCCATCGCCTTCGCCAAGAACGAGCGTGGAGTCGTTCCACTCACCTGGGGTCCGATGACCCGCGCGGGAGGGGAACGCCGACTGAACGTCGCGATCACCAGGGCCAAGCGGCAAGTACTGGTGTTCTGCTCGTTCGAGCCCCATGAACTCAATGTCGAGGGTTCGTCGTCCATCGCGATGCGGCATGTGAAGGAATACCTGGAGCTCGCCGCCCACGGCACGCTGCCGTCCGCGGTGGGTCGCAGTCGCGGCGCAGAGGCCCGGGACTACCACCGCGAGGAGATCGCCGCCGCCCTGCGGGAACGGGGCGTCGAGGTGATCGAGAACCTCGGACTGTCGACGTTCCGGATCGATCTGGCGGTGAAGGTCACTGGCCTCGTCGACACCCCGGTGCTGGCGGTGCTGCTGGACGGTCCGCGGTGGCGGTCCCGGGCGACGGTCGGTGACCGCGACGCACTGCCGATCGATGTGTTGGCCAAGGCGATGAACTGGCCGGCCGTGGAACGCATCTGGCTGCCGACCTG
>JBIOVW010000166.1:0-4908 GCA_044867945.1 Nakamurella sp.
TACAGTCCGTTGCCGATCGAGGTGACGATCTGGTCAAAGGTCTGCCAGCCGCCGGACATGCGGTCGTTGAGCCCCTGTGCGATCGGGCCGGTGTTGTTACCGGTCTTCACCGAGGCGGTGTCGGCAACCGTGATCGGACAGGCGATGTCGGCGCCGGTGATCGTGTCCTTGACCTCGTTGGAGCCGTTCACCGTCGCGCAGTTGCTGCCGGAGATGATGTCCAGCGAGAGGGCGCCGTTGTTCGACGAGCTGCCGTCGCCGTAGATCGTGTACGAGGTGCCCGGCGTGTAGCTGCCCTTCATGACGCCGAATGGCATCACGTTGCCGGTGCTGCTGAAGGAGGTCACCGTGCGGATGACGGCCTTCGCGGTCACCCTGAGGTTTGTCTGGTCGTGGCCGAACACCTTGGCGAAGAAGCTGGGAGCGGTGCCGGTCGCGATCACCTGGACGGTGTCGTTCGCTGTATTGGTGGTCACGTTCGTGATCGCCGCCGCGTCGCCGGACGTCTTGTTCTTGTTGAACTGGGCGCTGGCCGTTGCCTGGGCGACCGCGAAGCCGGCCGGCAGGTGACCGGCGCCGGCCAGTGCGGCCGCGTCCGCGGCGCTCTGCAGCTTGTGCTTCTCGACGTACCAGCTGCCAACGTCGACCGCCATAGCGGCGAATCCCAGCAGCACGACGAGAAAAACGCTGCACAGGGCCAGGATCTGACCGCGTTCGCGATCGCACGAGAAAGACTCCATTCTCGAATGGTTGGTAACAGTTGCGGGTTCGGCGTCCCCCCGCGGGGGGATTCGCGGCACCTGGCCTGCAGGTTCACCCCATTTGCGACAATGCGCCGATGCCCGAAGACCATTTCGGCGAGCCGGTGGCGGAGCGGTACGACGAGTCGGCCGCGGACATGTTCGACCCGGCGATCGTGGATCCGGCGGTCGACTTCCTGGCCGCCCTGGCCGGCCGCGGGGCCGCGCTCGAGCTCGGCATCGGCACAGGGCGGATCGCGCTGCCGCTGGCGCGGAGAGGCGTCCCGGTGCGCGGCATCGACCTTTCGGAGGCCATGGTCGCCCGGCTGCGGGCGAAACCCGGGGGCAACGAGATCCCGGTCACCATCGGCGACTTCGCGACAACCCGGGTCGACGGTGCGTTCTCCCTCGCCTACCTCGTCTTCAACACCATCCTCAACCTGACCACCCAGGACGAGCAGGTCGCCTGCTTCCAGAACGTCGCCGCACATCTCGAACCGGACGGCTGCTTCGTGATCGAGGTCGGCGTCCCCGACCTGCAGCGGCTGCCGCCGGGCGAGACCGTGCGACCGTTCACGGTCAGCCCGACCAGGCTGGGGTTCGACGAGTACGACATCGCATCCCAGGGGCTGATCTCCCACCACTACAGGGTCGTCGACGGCGGGCTCGAGGTGCACTCGGTGCCGTTTCGCTACGCCTGGCCGGCCGAGCTCGACCTGATGGCGCGAATCGCCGGGATGCGGCTCCGCGAGCGCTGGGGCGGCTGGATGCGCGACCCGTTTACGAGCGACAGCACGAGGCACGTGTCGGTCTGGGAGAAGCGGCCGACCGCTGACCGCACACCTGCGGCGCCGTAACCGGCGCAACCCCGCTCCTGACCAGGGCTGACGCGCCCTTCCCGGCCGGCAGGCGCGCACCTCACGTGTAACGCGTCTGCGGCGTCATTCGATGTCCCCCCGTGGTCCGTTCGATCCATGAATGAGGCAGAAGGGAGAGCTATGCGAGTCAGCATGCGCACAACCGGCTTCATCGCGGTGATCGTCACCGCTTTTCTGGTCATGGCCCAGGCGGCGTCCGCGGCCACCCGGGCCTGGTGGCACATGAACGAGACGTCCGGCAGCACGATGCGCGACGCGGTCGGATCCGCGGACGGCACGAATCACAACATCGCCAAGAGACGCGCGGGAGTCTGGGGCAGCATGGCCTACGGTTTCAACGGCTGGGACTCGTACGTCTCGGTGCCGCATCGCCGCGCGTTGAATCCGGGATGGGCGAGGCTGACGATCAAGATCTCGGTCAGGTTCTCCTCCCTGCCGCCGCAGGACTACGACCTGATCCGGAAGGGCCGCTCTCGCACGCCCGGCGGTGACTACAAGGTCGAGATCGCCCGGTCAGGGCAGGCGCTGTGCCTGTTCGGCGGGTCCAGGGCAACGGCCATCGTGATCGGCGGGCCGGCGCTGAACGACGGCAGGTGGCACCGGATCTCGTGCATCCGCGGGGCGCGCAGCGCCAGGCTGATCGTCGACGGCCACGTGCGCCGGCGGCTCTGGAAATCCGTCGGGTCGATGGCCAACACGGCCACGCTGTTCATCGGCGCCAGGCCCGGCACCGATTGGCACAGGGGCCGGCTCGACGAGGCCAAGATCATCGTCGGCTGAAGCGGCGGTGGGTGAAGGCCGCTGAGCCGGTCTTCTGCCCGTCTACGACGTGCGGGCCGCGAGAGCGGCGAGCAGGTGATCCAGGTCGCCCTCGCCGACCGGCTCGTGGCCCGCACGCCGGTAGATCTCAGCCGCCGCGGCGTGAAACCCGTCAGGCAGACCCGCCGCCTCGAAGGTTTGGGCGATCTGCTCCATCTCGCCGCTCCACCGCCAGCCCTTCCTCAGCGCCGCGCGGGCGGCTGCGGTCGACTGCTCTTCCAGGTCTGGCAGCGACATCTGCCACTCCCGAAGCAGCGCATCTTCGACACCCTCCACCCGCGCAACAGCGCGGATCGCGAGCAGCAGTGCGGCGCTGCCCTTCGTCCAGGCGGCATAGGCCATCTTGACCGCTGATGCCGCACCGGGCTGGTCGGAGACGACCACGGGCTGAAGGGGTGTGCCGGCAAACACCGTGGCGACAGTGCCGGCCTCCTGGCCGGAGAGGTAGAGGCGGGTTGTCCCGTGGCTGTGCGGCGGCGGTCCGACGATGCCTCCGTCGACGTAGCGCTCCACGCGTTCGGCGATCGTCAGCGCGGTTCCCGGCGACACGGCGTTCGCATCCACATAGATCCCCGAAAAGGCCGGCAATGTGTCGGCGACCTCCACCGCAGCGTGCGGCGGACAGACGCAGATCAGCACGTCGCACCGCTGGCAGAGCGCCCGGACACTGCCCACGTCCTCGAGACCGGCCTGTTCGGCGCGCTCTCTCGTCGCCGCGCTACGCCCGGTGGATGCCCACACAACCGTCTCGCCCGCGGCGCGCAGCGTCGCCCCGACCGCCGTTCCCATCTCTCCAGGATGGATCAAGCCAACCGTCACGACCGTAGTCTCCCCGATCTCCCCGCCCGGAGGTCCGGCCGGCCGAGTCATCGCCGTCGGGCGGCGTTTCCAGATCTACACCGGCTTTCAGCCCGACCGACACACCGGTGGGCACCGCCTGTTTCTAGCCTGGCGTTGTTCGATCCAGACGCTCACTCTGCAAGGGGGAAACATGCGGTTGTCCAGAAGGATGCTGGTGCTCGTCGCGGCGGGATGCTCGATCACGGTTGCCGCCGCCGCACAGGCCACCGGCTTTCACGGTGTGAACCCGGTGCCCGGCAAGGCACCCGGCACGGCGGTACCGCTGATGCCAGGCGGCGGTCTGAAGGCGGTTGTGCTCGCCCAGGGATCGACCCGCCTGGAAGCGGCGACCTCGGCGAATCCGTACTACGGCTACGACGGTGATGGGCCGATGGTTCCGGCACCGGGCGACGTGCCGAGCGATGGCCATTTGGTCGAGGCCACCAAGACCGAACCGGACAAGAACACCTATCTCGTGCTGCACGGGCAGACCGGCCCGGCCGCGGGGTACGACTATGGCTCGCACTTCCTGTTTCAGGGACATGAAGCGGGCTCGCCGGGCATCCTCACCCGCATCAATCTCGACGCCGATCCGGTGCATCGGGTCACGCTGATGGCGTCTCGCGACGTGCACGGAGCCCCGCTGCCGCCATTCGACGGCTCGACCTGGGATCCGTTCGCGCACCGGCTGCTGCTGACCACCGAAGACCCCGACGTGCCGGGGGTGTGCCAGGCGACCGTGGGCTACCCGTCGGTGGTGCGCGACCTGGACGGAGTGCTCGGGCGCGGTGGGTACGAGGGCGTCCAGGTCGATCCCCTGGGCCGGTTGTGGCTGGTGGAGGATCAGAGCGGTGACACCGGCACCGTCAACGCCAACGCCAAGCAGCCGAACAGCTTCCTGTACCGGGTCATACCGACTGACCCGGCGAACCTGACGGCCGGCGGAACATTACAGGCGCTCCAGGTGATCTCGCTGCGCTCCGGCGACCCGATCGTGTTCCACGACGGCCAGGCCGACGCCGACATCACCTCACCGGACGCCCGCGATCTGCACACTACGGGACGGTGTTTCGGACTCGTTGGGTGACGGTGCACGACACCGGCGAGGACGGGACGGCCTCGTTCGACGCCAACGCGCTCGCAAAAGCGGCCCGGGCCACCCCGTTCAAGCGCCCCGAGAACGGCGTGTTCGCTCCCGGCAGCGGCTTTCGGGCCTTTGTGTTCACGGAGACCGGCGACACCAACGCCGACAGCGAGGCGGGCGCAGCCCTGGGTGGCTACGGCGCGGTCTTCAAGCTGACGCAACAGCAGCCCGGTTCGAGCCGCGGCCGGCTCCGGCTCGTGCTTCGGGGCGACAAGCAGCACACCGGGTTCGACAACATCGCCTTCGCCGACCGCACGACCGCCCTGGTGGCCGAGGATGCCGGCGACACGCTGCACACGCAGCGTGGCAAGTTCGATTCCCTGTGGGCCGTGCGCACGACGGCCGACTACGGCGATCCGGACACACCCCGGCCGATCCGGGTGGTCTACGTGGGCCGGGACGCCTCGGCCACCATGGACTCTGCGCTCAGCGAGCTCGACGGGTTCCAGAACGAGGCGGACAAGAAGATCACGGGGATCCACGTGTC
>JBIOVW010000167.1:0-2639 GCA_044867945.1 Nakamurella sp.
GCCACCGGAGACCAGCGCGGCCCCGACGGTCACGACGGCCGCTCCGACGACCACCGCCGTCGCGGGACGCCGCCGCGCTGCTAGCCCGAGTTTCCTAGATAAGTTGATCTAGGGGTGTATGTTCCCAGGTCAGCCACTATGTTGATCTTTCGGGAGTGTATTACCTAGCCGGTGGGGCCCAGCGGGCGAGGTCGAAGAGGTCGAACAGTTGCTGCTGGAGGTCGGTCCGGTCGGTGATCACGTGTCGGGCCTTGGGGCGGCCGCGTTGGCCGGGGTAGAGCAGCACGGTCTGCTGGATGTTGGCCAGTTGGGCGAGTAGCTCGCGGACGGACAGGTGCAGGCCGGCCTGGTGGGCGGTGCGACGCATCAGGTGGGCGATCATCAGCGCGAGGACGCAGTAGAGGGCGTGTACGCGGATGTTGTGCTCGGTCCAGTGGCGCATCGGGCTGAAGGAGACCAGGTGGGGGTCTTTGAGCTGGCGGAAGCCGAACTCGGCGTCGGATTGGGAGCGGTAGCCGGTGATGACGTCGGTGGTGGTCCAGGTGTGTCGGTCGGTGATGAGGATGCGTTTGCCGAACAGGCGTTCTTCCAGGGCGGTGCGGGCCTGGTCGTCGACATGCCAGGTCAGCCGGAAGGTGGACGGGCGCTCGCCGGTGACGGTGGTGGTGAGCAGGTCGCGGATCCACCGCTTGTTGGTGATCTTGCCGATGGCGGTGGCGAGTTGTTCGTGGGTGCGCCGGCCCCGGCCGGAGGCCAGTACTTGGCTGATCTTGACGAGCTCGCGTTCGGCCTTGGCCAGTGTCTGGTCCAGGCCGCGGGCCTGGCCGGCGTGGAGCTCGGCGGAGTGGGTCAGCACGCCGCGGTGGCTGCGGCCCAGCGCGTCGATGGTGCCGACCTCGACCGCGTGCAGCCCGTCGAAGGCGTCGATGCGCTGGTAGTCGCTGATCGGGATGGCCAGCAGTTCGTCACGGTCGGACGGGGGCAGTGACCCGACATAGCCCAGCCCGGCTTCGGTCAGGTGCTCGAAGTTCGGCTCGGAGTTCTGCCCGGCGTCGAACACCACGGTCAACTCGGCGGTCGACTCGGCGGTCGACTCAGCGGTCGACTCGGCGGTCAACTCGGCCGACCCGGCCGGGGACAGGTCGCGGTGCCGGGCGGCCAGCTCGTCGATCATGCCGGCGAACTGGGTGACGTCGGGCCGGTCACCGGGATAGGCGTGCGAGAGCAGCGGGACGCCACCGTCGCGGGTCAGCACCAGCCCGAGTCCCACCAGTCGCAGGTCTGATCGCTTCTGCTTGGCCTTGCCGCGCTGCGCGATCGGCGCCCGGCCGTTGGTGGAGTCGATGTAGGTGGCGAAGTTGGTCATGTCCAACGCCATCGATGAGGTGTCCAGCTCGAACACCGTGATGGCCCGGGCGGCGATCCGCCGCTCGATCTCGGCCAGCGCGTCGATGTCCACCGCGTGCATGGCGTCCCAGAACCGGCGGTGGTCCAACGCCGCCGCGGCCACCGGGACCAGGCGATCGCCGGCCGTGCCCGCCCACCAGTCAGCGAAGGCCAGCTTGGAGCAGGGAGCCACCACCCGGTTCATCGCCGCCAACGCGAGGTAGACGCCCACCGAGGCGCCCGCGTCCGCCCGGCGACCACCGGCCACCCGATCGATGATGCCGACCACGTCCAGCTTCTCGATCACCGCCCAGGTCGCGGCCAGATCCCCGAACGCCAGGTGCCGGGTCCGCGACGGCATGCTCACCGCCCCGTCCATCGCCGCCTCGATGTCCGCGGCGGTGCCCAGGTACTTCTGGCTCACGATCCGCGGCTTGCCGTCCACCCGCGCCGAGGTCGCCAGGTAGTAGTACGTCTTCCCACCGACCCGCTTACTGATCACCGACGCCACGGATTTAGGTAATACGGATCTGGAGGGATGGTCAAGCATCCTCGCGGCGTGTTACCCCAGCTCAGCGCACAGACATCGCAGGCCGCCGAGCACCAAGATCGACTTATCCCGGAAACCCAGGCTAGGTGGCTGGTGTCGAACGGCTTAAACGAGTGTGGGCTCTGCCGGGTGGGTGGGCCATACGGGCTCCCACGCGGGCCGGGCTGGGACGTGGAGCCGGTTCGGCTGAACCGTGTGGCGCTGGGTCGTCCGCTCCTGGGCGGGGTTGAGCCCCGGGTTCGAGCTCTGTTGGTGCTGGTCAGGCCGCTACCGCCCATCCCTGGGTGGTTCCGCGCACCCTGAGCACGGCCATCCGCGCCAGGTTGGTCGCGGCGGCCAGCAACCGGAAGTCGGCATCGACGCGGGCGGTGCCGCGGACCCGGGCTCGTCGCCCGCCGTGCTTGCGCCGCGTGAGGTGGGCGAGCTTGCGTTCGACCTTGGGGCGGGTGCCGCGGTAGTCGGCGACCCAGGCTGGGTCGGTCTGACGGGCCCGGGCGTCGGTGAGGGTTTGCTCGTACGGGCCGACCGAGACCGTGCGCCCGCCAGCGGCGCTGGTGCACTGGGCGCGCAGCGGGCAGTCGGTGCAGGCCGACCTGAAGTAGGCGGTGCCGCCGCCGGCGTGGGCCGGGTGAATCCGGACGGTGATCCCGGCCGGGCAGCTCACCGTGCCAGCCCCGAGGTCGGCCCCGAGGTTGATGTCGAA
>JBIOVW010000168.1:0-2299 GCA_044867945.1 Nakamurella sp.
AGCGGGGGCACCACGTGCAGCGGCGTGACCGGAGCGAACCGGGTCGGGGCGGCCGCGGTCATGAGCTCTGCGCTCGGCGCCGGGGAAGGGTGACCGCGGACAGGGTGACCGGCGGGGCCAGGCGGGCGAGTGCGAGGGCGCCCACAAGCAGCCCGAAGTCGCGCAGGGCGATGTCGTAGTAGCCGCCGATCAGCAGCAGGTTGACGATGATGCCGGCCAGCCAGGCGGCCACGACGTAGCCGCCGATCCGGGGGAGCACCGCGACCAGCAACCCGGCGATGACCTCCACCACGCCGACGGCGAGCATTGCCTGGTGCGTGGTGCCAGGAACCAGGTTGTCGATCTGGGGGGCCAGGTACTGCTCCCAGTCGGTGAGCAGTCCGACGAACTTGTCCAGCCCGAACAGGATCGGCGCCACGGTGAACACGGTGCGCAGCAACAGGAAGGCCTGGTGGGCGCCCGGCGAAATGTCGGTGGATGGGGCGGTGGTGTCGCGCTGGGTGCTCATGGGTTCCTCCGAACTCTAAAAGACTCTATGGTGGACGTTAGAGCGTTCCAGGTGTTACGTCAACGATGATGTCCTTTAGAAGGTGGTGGGATGGTTGGACGACTTCGCGGCACAGGTCAGCGGGGTTGGTGCGCTCGCCGAACCGGCGCGGCGGGCGCTGTACCTCTACGTGGTCGCGCAGCCCGAGCCGGTGAGTCGGGACCAGGCCGCTGCCGGCGCGGACCTGCCCCGGCACACCGCGAAGTTCCACCTGGACAAGCTGGTCGCCGACGGGCTGCTCGACACCGAGTACCGGCGGATGTCCGGGCGCCGCGGCCCGGGCGCCGGGCGACCGACGAAGCTGTACCGGCGCTCCAGCCGCCAGGTGACGGTCACGCTGCCACCACGGCACTACGACCTGGCCGGGCAGATCCTGGCCGCTGCCGTCGAGGACGCCGCCCGCGACGGGGTCCCGGTTCTCCAGGCGGTGCAGCGCGCGGCAGCCGACGCCGGACATCGCCTCGGTGCCGCGCAGCGCCCGCGCGACGACGGCTCTGCCGCGGCTTCCGGCGACTCTGCCGCTCTCGACGACATCGCCGCGGTGCTCGACGCGCACGGATACGAACCACGCGTCCAGGGCGACCAGGTGTTGCTGGCGAACTGCCCGTTCCACGCGCTGGCCCGCGCGCACACCGCGCTGGTATGCGACATGAACCTCTACCTGATCACCGCCCTGCTCGATGAGCTCGGCCGCCGCGACGTGGTGGCCGGGCTCGACCCGGCACCGCAGCGGTGCTGTGTGACGCTGACCGCCGAGCCGGACTAGCTCGTTCTCCTCCCGGGACGAGTGCCGGAGGTAGGTCCGGATCCGGTGTTCCACCTGCTCGCCGCTGGGGAAGGTCGGCTCGGACGCAGGCAGGATCGTGCTGTCGTAGTCGGTACTTCGGAGCCGAGATCGCGCTGGGTGGCGCGCTGCTGGCCCCGTTCGTGTCCTCCCGGATCGCGAGGGCCGAGCTCGCCGGCTTCTCCGCCGGTCTGGTCCAGCTGTACCTCAAGACCCCCGGGATGCGCCAGGATGGCAGCCTCAGACCGATCCAGGACGGCATCGGCCTGGCCGAGGACGTGTGGCTGTCCGGCGCACTGTTGCTGGACGGGGACCGATCGCCGAAGCCGAGCGAGGAGCGATGATGGAACCGACGACGAGGATGAAACCCGTCGCCGGCGCGTCCGTCACCGCCGAGGAGAAGCCGTACGGCGTCCGCATCGACAGCGGTGGGCACGCCCTGCGCGGCGACGAACCCGCCTCCCACGGTGGCGCCGACACCGGGCCCACCCCGTTCGGGCTGTTGCTGTCCGGGCTCGGCGCCTGCACGGCGATCACCCTGCGGATGTACGCCGAGCGCAAGCAGTGGCCGCTCGTGGGCGTCGAGGTCGATCTGTCCTACCTGGCACCGGACCGGTCGACCCGGTGGATCGACCGGACGATCACGTTGCACGGCCCGCTCGACGACGGGCAGTGCGCGAAGCTGGCCGAGATAGCCGAGAAGACCCCCGTGACCAAGGCGGTGCGCGCCGGTACCGAGATCCGCACCACCGTCGACAAGGACTGACCACGTGCGTGTCACTACGCAATGGTCGGCCGGTCGTCGGGAGTCGAGCTCGGGCAGCGCACGGTCTTCGGCCATCGCGCCGCCATCGTCGTGGCCAGGGTCGGCGACCTGCGCGAGATCGGCAACCCTGTGCGAGATCGGCAACGGTGCGATCCTGATGGCCGGCTCCCGACGGCTGCATCCTCGGCGAGGGCACCCTCAT
>JBIOVW010000169.1:0-5431 GCA_044867945.1 Nakamurella sp.
GCGCTTCCCGAGGTCATGGGCGTCGTGCGGCAGGCAGATCACCGCTATCAGGTGATCGTCGGTGGGGCAGTCAACCACCTGTACGTCGAGATGCTCAAAGAATTCCCCCAGCTCGGCAAGGGGACCGGTGACGCCGACCCCGACGCGATGCGCGAGCTCAAGTCCGAGCTCCAGGGCCGAGGGCCACGGGGCAAGTATGCCTGGCTCAACTGGTTCTTCGAGTTCCTTGCTGACTCCTTCCGCCCCGTTCTGGGCGCCATGCTCGGGGCTTCGTTCTTCATCACCTTCATGGCGCTCCTGGCGACCCTGGAGGTCATCCCGGCCTGGAACGCCCCCGGGGTCACGCTGGACGCCTCGTGGAGCTTCATCAACCTCGCGTGGCAGGCCGTCTTCGTGTTCCTGCCGCTGATGGTGGCCTACAACGCGACGAAGAAGGTCGGAGCAGACCCATGGGTCGGGTTCTCGGTCATGGCCGTGATGATGCTGCCGGCCTTCACCGCCCTGGCCGGGCCCGATGCCGAACTTCCGGCCGTGGTTGACATCTTCGGGCTGCCCCTGACGATCTTCAACTACAGCTCGCAGGTCTTCCCGCCGCTGCTGATGGCGCTGCTGATGGGACCGTTGTACACGTTGTTGCGCAAGATCATCCCGAGCAACTTCCAGGTGATCTTCGTGCCGTTCCTCGCGATGCTCATCATGATCCCGGTGACGGCGTTCATTCTGGCGCCGCTGGGCGTCTATGTGGGTAGCGGTATCGGGGATCTGTTCGTGACGGTGAACAATTTCTCGCCGCTGATCTTCTCCGTCCTGGTCGGCGCGACCTACCCGTTCCTGGTGATCACCGGAACGGCGTGGTCGGTCGTCCCGATCATGTTCCTGAACATCTCCACCCTCGGCTACGACTTCATCCAGGGGCCGATGGGGGCGTGGAACTTCGGTTGCTTCGGGGTCACCGCCGGCGTGCTGCTGATCGCGCGGCGCCGCAAGAACACCCAGATGAAGCAGGTGGCCAGCGGCGCCCTGGCGGCCGGACTGCTCGGGGGCATCTCCGAGCCCTCGCTCTACGGCATTCACCTGCGCTTCGCACGGCGGACCATCCCCGCGATCCTCGCCGGAAGCATCACCGGCGCGTTCATCATGGGTCTGTTCGGGGGCGTCACCACCAACGCGTTCCTGTTCACCTCGCTGCTGACCATCCCGGCCTTCAACAACATCCCGCTGTACGCCATCAGCATCGCCGTCGCGTTCGTCGTCTCGATGGCCACGATCATGATCATGGGGTACGAGGGTCCCGGGACGGGGATCATCAGCCGGCGCAAACGCGCGGCCGCACGCGAAGCCAAGGCCGCCGCGGCCGCGGGAGAAGCCGCAACCGCGGGAAGCGGCCCGGACGGGAAGGCCGGACCGGACGCAGCATCAGGGACTCTCACCGTGCGCAGCCCCGCCGTCGGCAGCGTCATCGCGCTCAGCGACGTCCCGGACCCGGTGTTCGCGGACGGGATGCTCGGTCCGGGCGTGGCCGTCATGCCCTCCGACACCACGATCGTGGCACCGTGCGACGGCACGGTTGTCGCCGCTCCCGACAGTGGCCACGCCTACGGGATCGTCACCCCCCATGGGGTCCAACTGCTCATTCACGTGGGACTGGACACCGTGCGGCTCGGTGGCAAGGGCTTCGACCCGCACGTCAAGGTGAACCAGGAGGTCAAGGCCGGAGACCCGCTGGTCGACATCGACATCGACCTCATCCAGAACGCCGGCTACTCACTGGTCACCCCGGTGGTGATCACCAACGCCCACACGCTCGGCGAAGTCACCGCAGTGGCGCAGGATGCCGTGATGACCGGTGACCCGCTGCTGCTCGTCGACCTCGCCCCCAAGAGCGCCCCGGTCCAAACCTGACGACCCACCCGGGAGGTCCCCCCGCCGACACCGGCGGAGGGACCTCCCACACCCACGCAACCACCCGAACCACACCCCCCGACAACGGGACCAACCAACTCAACACCGGCCCGCCCCCGGTCTGGCCCAGGAACGGGATGCGACGACTAGGGGGAGCTGTGGGGAGAGGTCTCGAACAGCTAACGTCGCGCCTTGGCCGGGATGGACTATGCGGTCTCTTGCCGGACGTCCCGCAGCGCGGAGCTGCCCCGCATGCGAGGTGATCTCGTTGTCGCCGTATGGATTTCAGCACTGCCATCGTCGTCCACCACCACCGATAGGGAGCAATGTCTCGTGACTCGTTCGGGTGAAGATGGTGCGCACCTTGGGTTCGGCCATGTCGCCGGAGGAGCCCTTCGCCGCCCGGCCGGAAACAGGCATGAATGTGTCTCGGATGAATTGATCGCCCCCAGCCACTGGCAGCAGGACGCATCGAAGGCGTCCTGCAATGGGCTGACCATCAAGGCCGATGTCGCGAGCGACGAACGGGATCACTCCGCTCGCAATGGCTTTGAGCGTGCGAACCGTCGTCATGTCGCCGGTGTCCACCTCGGACGAGATCGTCGGCAGGTCGACCAGGCCATCCTGAAGATTCCCGGTTGCTCAGCCCGGCGACATCACGCGGGCGCGCCACCGAAACGCCCCAGTTCCATCCAACGTGATCCACTCCACCGAATCGGCAACCACGACTGATCCGCTATGGCCAACAAACCGCTCATGACCAACAGCCCGGAGACCGCCGACCTCGACGCCGATCCGCAACGGCCGACGGTGACGGCCGAACCGCGGCGGCGCAAAGCCCCCGCCGGAACGGTGTACGGCGCCGACCAGAAACCCCCTGAACCGACCACTGACAACTGGGACTGGCAGCTGTTCGCCGTCTGCCGTGGTTTGGACGTCGAGATCTTCTACCATCCCTGGGGTGAAAGACACCGCAGCAGGAAAGACCGGATCGACCGGGCCAAGGGCATCTGCCAGCAGTGCCCGGTCATCTCCGACTGCGCCAGACACGCACTTGAAGCCCGCGAACCGTACGGGATCTGGGGCGGTCTGTCCGAAGACGAACGCGCCGACATCCTCGGAAGACCGCGGCGGCGGCGGCCGCCCTCAGGAGATCAATGGGGATCGGATTCCTCTCACCGACAGGATGTCGATGGCCTCACCGAAGAAGCGGCTCGGCCATTGGCACGGGACTGACGTCAACACTGCCCCTGCAGCCCTGCGTTCTGATCAGCCGTCGTGGCGAGGGTGGTGAGTTGCCGGCTGAAACAGTCGCCGGCCCTTGGCGGACAGGTCGGCGGATGGCTTGGATTGGACCGGCGACCGTGGGGTTTGCGCCGTACCTGTAGCCGGT
Source organism: Nakamurella sp. (assembly GCA_044867945.1). Lineage (GTDB taxonomy): Bacteria > Actinomycetota > Actinomycetes > Mycobacteriales > Nakamurellaceae > Nakamurella. Next base: position 3,296 of record JBIOVW010000169.1, read on the forward strand.
GGCCGCCGCTGGTGACGATGTCCGGTAGGGATGCGCCGGTGTCGGCGGCTTGCTCCGGGTCGACTCGAATCGAGATCCGCTCGATGAGGTCGGTGATGTGTGGGGTCGTGATGGCCGGCCTGCTCGCCGTCGCCGACCAGATCAGCCGATACAAGCACGCCACCAGCCCCGACCAGCACACGACCTTCAGGCCCAAGTACTGGACCAGCTGTCAGATACGTCATTCTGGAGAACGACTATCGGTCTGCAGATGAGCCTGGGTCAAACCTCCCCAGTTCGTTCATGTGAGTGCGCGGGACTGGACGACCTCGCGAGTCATCCCGACTGACCAACGACTGTGTCGGTTCGGCGACCCTTTTGGCGCAGATGCGTGACTACTGACGACAGCAGGGCTCCGGGGGCCGGATCTGGTGACCCGACCCCTGCCGGCTCTCGGTGTGGTGGGTGCCACAGACGGCCGTCACGATTTGCGTATAGATGCGCTTCGGTGCTGACTGACCGAGATGGCCAGGCATTTGCCGGTTCTCCCGCGCCACTGGGCTTGGCCATGACCGGGAATGATCACCGGACAGGTCGAAGTCCCGAGGCGTGATGGTCAGGCCCGCTGCAGATAGTCGGTTGCGATCTGCTCGGCGAGCTGTTCGAGCAGTCGCCCGGCATCGGTCATGCAGACGGTCAGGTCGGGTTCGATGTCGGCCAGGGCGTAGACCCGTTCGAGTCCGGCGGCCGTCGCGTCCGCCGGGGTGAGTGTGCTGCGCCCGGCCACGACGACGGTGGGGATGCCCTGACGGGCCGCTGCGGCGGCCACCCCGACTGGCGCTTTTCCGTTCAGGCTCTGCTGGTCCAGGCTGCCTTCCCCGCTGATGACCAGGTCGGCGCCCACCACGGTCTGGTCGAACCGAATCAGGTCGAGCACGAATCCGATGCCAGGTCGGACTCGGGCCTGGAGAACGGCGAGCGCGCCAAAGCCGACGCCGCCGGCGGCGCCCGCTCCCGGATGGTCGGCCAGACCTCGGCCGGTGATGCTGGACACGACATGCGCCCAGCGGCGCAGCCCGGCTTCGAGGCGCTCGACATCGCTTGGGGTCGCGCCCTTTTGCGGGCCGTAGACGTGGGCGGCCCCGTTGGGGCCGAGCAGTGGGTTGTCCACGTCACCGGCGATGATGAAAGTGGTGTTCGTGACGCGCGAATCCTGGCCGGCGATGTCGATCGTGGCCAACTCGGCCAGGGCAGCCCCGCCCGGGCGTAATTCGTTCCCGGCCTGGTCGAGAAACCGCAGGCCCAGGGCCCGGAGCATTCCGGCGCCACCGTCGGTGTTCGCGCTGCCGCCCAGCCCGAGGATCACCGTGCGGCACCCCCGGTCCAACGCCGCCCGGATCAACTCGCCGACGCCATAACTGGTCGCGGTGAGCGGAGTCCGCTCGTCAGCGGCCAGATGCCGTAGCCCGTCGGCCTCGGCGAGCTCGACCACGGCGGTATCACCGCGCACCGCGAAGGCCGCCCGGCGGGGGCGGCCGATCGAATCGGTGACGATCGCATGCTCGATCGCAAAGCCGCTCGCGGCGACCGCTTCGACGGTGCCGTCGCCACCGTCGGCGATCGGGCACAGAGTCACCTCGGCCGTCGGCACGGACCGACGCAGACCGATCGCCAGGTGATCGGCGACCTGCCGGGCACTGAGCGAGCCCTTGAACTTGTCTGGCGCTAGGACGACCTTGGGGGCGGACTGTGTGGTGCTCACGGCGAGCGGCTCCTTACGACTTCGAGGGGTGGGGGCATGGCCGGTGGCGTGCCCGGCGGGGTTGGTGACAACCCGGTGCGAGGCCTGGCCGCGAATGGTCAGACCCGCAGCCGGGATCCATGCATGTGCTGACGCGCTCGGGATGGGGTGGGTATCAGCGCCCGGCGCCGGTACGGAGGTGGGACCGGGGTTCGGAGTACAGCTGACCGGGATTCCTGGATCTCGCCGCGGATGCTCTGCAACCCCGTCACCGCACGATCACCTGGACACCACGGCTGCCCAGCTTGACCATGCCGCAGGCTCCGAACTCCCCAGAGTCGGAGCCTGTTCTCGACAGTGGTCGTCGTAGTCGCGCTCGATTCGGTGGGTCACTCAAGATTCGCGTGCCTGGTGAA
>JBIOVW010000170.1:0-10151 GCA_044867945.1 Nakamurella sp.
GATGCGGCCGCGCTCGGCATCCCGCGGTACGCCTCGGTCGCCCGGCTGCTCGCGCAACGCGCCGCGATCGCGCTGGGCGAGCGGATCGATCCCGCCGCCGTGACCCGCGACCTGGACACGGCCGACCGTGCCGTCGCGCTCGAATCATGGTGGTGGGCCGGAGAACTCGGCGCCGCCGGCGGGGAGCGGGTCTGGGTGCAGCGCGCCCGGACCGCGGCCGCGGCCCTGCTGACCCAGGCCGGACCGCACGAGGACACCCTCCGGCGGCACGTCGGGAGACTGGTCGACGCCTGGCTCAGCGGGCGGACAGCACGACCAACGGGATGATCGGCTCGTCCAGGCCGGCCACCGCCCGTTCGGCGGCCTGCACCGCCGCACGTCGATCGGCGGGTGGCAGCGTGGCCACGAACGGCGCGAGGTGCGCCATGCCCAGCCGCCACGCCGCCAGCTCCTGCGTCGTGCGCAGCCCGGACGGCACGTCGACGACCGTGACGGCCGGGTCCGGCCAGCCGGCCGCCGCGGCCAGCGCCCGAAAGCTGTCCGGGTCGTCAACCCGCGGCTCGGTGGCCCCCTTCAGCGTCCGGTACCAGGGCGGAGACTCGAACCCGAACGCCGCCATCGCCTCGTCGACCGCGGACTTCGCCGGGTGGGTCCAGCCGATCCGGAACGCCGTGGCGACCAGCGCAGACGCCACCCGGCGGGCCTCCCGCAGGGCGCGCACCGGGTCCGGCAGGTGGCCCAGCACACACGCCGCCGTCACCAGGTCGACACAGTCATCGGTGAAGGGCAGCGCGGCGGCGTCGGCGACCACCCGATGCGCGGCGCGCCGGCCGATGCGCTGCAGCATGGCCGGTGCCAGGTCGGCGGCGACGACAACCCGGGCGCCGGCGGCCAGGGCGGCGCGGGTGGCGGCTCCGGCGCCCGCGCCGAGGTCCAGCACCCTGGCTCCGGGAAGCGGAACCGGTGACCGCGCGATCATGGTTCGGGCAAGACGTGCATAGAGCGGGTCCGACCCGGACGCCCAGGCGGCCGCCGACGCCGCGTAGGCGGCACCGATCTCACCGCCGACCGCAGGGCCCGTCACGACGATGTCAGATACCGGGCGCCGGCCACCGCCTGCTCCTCCCACCAGGCCAGTTCGTCGTCGTAGCCGCCGAGCGCCTTCTCCCAGCCGAACTGGACCAGGGCACCCAACAGGCACAACCCCAGCTGGCGATCCCACCACGGGTCGGTGTCGATGCCCTGCCCGGACAGTGCCCGGCGGTAGTCCTGGAGCGCCGCCTCCTTGGCCTGCGGCAGCCGTCGGCAGTTGATCGCCAGGTACCAGGCCACGTCCGACAGCGGCGCGCTGACGCCGGGCAGCTCCCAGTCCAGCAGCACGGTGCGGTCGTCCCCGTCCAGGCCGAGGTTGTCCAGCTTCCAGTCGCCGTGGATGAACGTCGTCGGGGTGTGGGCCAGGGCTTGCACGAGCCGGCTCGGATCCATGGCCAGGTCGGCCACCACGGCCGCCGCGCGAGGGGCCACCTGCGGCAACAGGCGCCAGCCGCGGTCCACCAGCGGGGGTATGACGTGATGCGAGCCGATGGCCGCCTCGGCCTGCGCCATCCACGGCGACAGCTCCAGGTACCGGTGCATCTCCGGGACGACGTCGCATTCCGCCCCCGGCTGCCAGAAGGCCGCGTGCATGGTAGCCAGGTGGTCCAGCTGCAGTCGGTGGGTCCGTAGCGGCATCGGCTCGTCGGCCGCCGGGATCAGCCACTCGGCGACGTCGCGCATGAGCACGGCGGTGCGCCAGCCACCCCACGAGCCCTCCATCGCCACTCCGACGATGGGCTGGTTGATGCAGTCGGGCAGTCGATCGAGGATCCCCCGCCGCCACAACGGCACCACCGGACCGCCGAGCACCCCGGACGCATGCTGCGTCCAGTCGTCCCGCCAGTTCAGGAACTTGACCACGAACGACTGTCCGTCCCGGCTACCGCGGCGCAGGGCCGCCCCGGATACGCCGGGCACGTCGGGCAGCGGTTCGAGCTCGACGAGGCCGTCCAGCAGGTCGTCGATGCGGGGCATGACGGTGGGAATCCGACTCGCCCTCCTGACCGCGTACGGGACAAACCGAGCGTGCCCAGGGTAGCCCGTGGCTGTGCTGTCTACAGTGGCTCGGTGCCCGCTCCGACCGACCTCGACCTCGCCCTGGATCTCGCCGATCTCGCCGACTCCATCAGCCTGCCCCGCTTCGGCGCCGCCGACCTGCAGGTCACCGCCAAGCCTGACCTGACCCCGGTGTCGGACGCCGACCTCGCGGTGGAGACGGCCATCCGCGAGCGGATCGCGCGGGATCGGCCGGCGGACACGGTGGTCGGCGAGGAGTTCGGCGACGGCGGAGGCGCGGGCCGCAGGTGGATCGTCGATCCGATCGACGGCACCAAGAACTTCGTCCGCGGCGTGCCGGTCTGGGCCACCCTGATCGCCCTGTTCGACCCGGACGTCAATTCGGACGATCCGGTGGTCGGGGTGGTCTCGGCGCCCGCGCTGGCCCGGCGGTGGTGGGCGGCCGTCGGCGTCGGGGGGTTCACCCGGTTCGCCGACGGCCCGGCCCGGCCGCTACGGGTGTCCGGGGTGGGCCGCCTTGCGGATGCCTCGATCTCGTATTCGGAGCCGGGCGAGTGGGCCGCGGCCGGTCGCGCGGAGCCGTTCCGGGAACTGCTCGAAGCCTGCTGGCGGACCCGCGGGTACGGCGACTTCTGGTCCTACATGCTGGTCGCCGAGGGGGCGGTGGACATCGCCGCCGAGCCGGATCTGAACCTGTGGGACGTGGCCGCCCTGGTGCCGATCGTCACGGAGGCCGGGGGCCGGTTCACGGCAATCGACGGTCAGCCATCCGGCGGCAGGGCGAGCAGCGCGCTGGCCACGAACGGCCTGTTGCATCCAGAGGTGGTCACCCGGCTGAAAGGGTGACCGCAAGCCGTTCAGCCGACGTTGACGGGGTCGGTATGGTGGCGTCACGAAAGCAACCTGTGTGCTCGCTGTACCGTTGTGGTGGACAGATCACATACCGATAACTCTTTTGCCTTTACACTGCGTCGTTGTGATTCATGCGTCCAAGGTCAGCAAGCAATACAAGGCGTCCACCCGACCCGCCCTCGACGACGTCACCATCGACGTCGACAAGGGTGAGTTCGCCTTCGTGATCGGCCCGTCGGGTTCCGGCAAGTCGACCCTGCTGCGCCTGCTGATCAGGGAGGACGTACCTTCCAGCGGCGAGCTGGAGGTCAACGGCGCGGACCTGGTGCACATGCGCCGGGGCAAGGTCGCCGCGCACCGGCGACGGCTGGGCTGCGTCTTCCAGGACTTTCGGCTGCTCACCAACCGGACGGTCGAGCAGAACGTCGGGTTCGCCCTCGAAGTGATCGGCCGGTCCCGGGCGTCGATCAAGCAGACCGTGCCCGAGGTGCTGGAGATGGTCGGCCTGGAGGGCAAGGCCAACCGGATGCCGCACGAGCTGTCCGGCGGTGAGCAGCAGCGCGTCGCCATCGCCCGGGCCTTCGCCAACCGGCCGATCCTGCTGCTGGCCGACGAGCCGACCGGCAACCTCGACCCGGACACCAGCGCGGACATCATGCTGCTGCTGGAGCGGATCAATCGCACGGGCACCACCGTGCTGATGGCCACGCACGACAACGCCATCGTGGATTCGATGCGTCGGCGGGTCATCGAACTGCAACTGGGCAAGGTCATCCGGGACGAGGCCCGCGGCGTGTACGGCGTGGGCCGCTGATCGCGCCCTGCCGACCGACTCCGCTCCGCCGAACCTTCCGACCCAGATACGCACCAGCCTGCAGCACAGCGCGGCAGACGAGAGGAACCCATGCGCGCCGGATTTGTCGTCACCGAAGTCCTCACCGGGTTTCGGCGAAACATCACCATGACCATCGCGATGATCCTGACCACGGCGATCTCGCTGGGTCTGCTCGGCGGTGGCCTGATCATCGCGCGGATGACCGACCAGATGCGCGACATCTACGGCGACAAGGTCGAGGTCACCATCTATCTCACGCCGGACATCTCCGCCCAGGACCCCGACTGCCGGCAGTCGCCGTGCCAGGACATCAGCCAGGCGCTGCAGGCCAACAGCGACGTGCAGACCGTGGACTTCGAGAGCCAGGCCGCCGCGTACGAGCGGTACAAGCAGCAGTTCGCCGGCCAGCCGGAGCTGCTGGAGATCGGCACACCGGAGGCGCTGTCCGCGTCTTTCCACGTCAAGCTGCACGACCCGCAGCGGTACCGGGTGATCTCCGAACAGTTCACCGGGACTCCCGGGGTGCAGTCCGTCGCGGATCAGAGCGCGTTCCTGGACCGGTTGTTCAGCCTGCTCAACGGCATCCGCAACGCCACCATCATCGTCGCGTTGATCCAGGCGCTGGCCGCGCTGCTGCTGATCTCCAACATGGTGCAGGTCGCCGCCTACACCAGACGCACCGAGACGTCGATCATGCGGCTGGTCGGTGCCTCCCGCTGGCGCACCCAGTTGCCGTTCATGCTGGAGGCGGTCATCGCCGGCCTGGTCGGCGCCGCGCTGTCCATCGGCGGGCTGGTCGCGGCGAAGTTCCTGTTCGTCGACGACGCGCTCGGGCCGGTGATGCGGGCCGGCATCCTGCCGGAGATCGACGCGGCGACGCTGGTCTGGGTCTCGCCGATCCTGCTGGCCGCCGGCGGCGGCCTGGCGGCCATCTCGGCCTACGTGACGCTGCGGCTGTACGTGCGGCTGTAGCGCCTGATCGGGACGCGCCTACTCTTGACGCCGCCATGGCAACGAAGAACAAGTCCCAGACCAGCAACCGGCCCACCGGCCGGCAGATCATCGCGTCCAACCGCAGGGCGCGGCACGACTACGAGATCCTGGACACCTTCGAGGCCGGGATCGCCCTGACCGGCACCGAGGTCAAGTCGCTGCGCGCCGGCCGGGCCACGCTGGTCGACGGCTACGCCACCGTCAGCGACGACGAGGTGTGGCTGCGCGGGGTGCACATCGCCGAGTACGCCGAGGGGACCTGGACCAACCACGCCCCCCGGCGGGCCCGCAAGCTCCTGTTGCACAAGCTGGAGATCAGCAAACTGACCGGCAAGCTGCGGGAGAAGGGAATCGCCCTCGTCCCCCTCGCGCTGTATTTCAAGGAGGGTCGGGTCAAGGTCGAGCTGGGTCTGGCGCGCGGCAAGCGCGAGTACGACAAGCGGCAGGCCATCGCCAAGCGGGACGCCGACCGGGAGATCGAGCGGTACGCCGGCCGTCGGGCCAAGGGTCGCTGACCCGGGCCGGCACAAACCCGGCGGCACCGGCCGGTGGGAACAGGTAGACTGGCTTGGCTGTTCTCCCCCTGGGGGTGATCGGTTTCGACAGCGTGAGTCGAGTGAGGTGAAGCGGGCCGAGGAAGGCAACGATGATCTCGTTAACCATCCGTTGCAAAAAAATCAAGTGCCGAGAACAAGACTCGCACTGACTTCGCCCTCGCCGCCTGAGCGAGTAAGAAGTCCGTCAGACCGGGAGTCCTCCGCCCCGGAGCCTGACGTCAGCTAGGAGGATCACCGAGAGGTCCGGTCGCGGGGCCTCGAGGGACATCAAACAGCGACTGGGCCTGTCGCACCGGGGTGTCCGTGACACCGGTGGGGCCGAGCAGGGACACAACGGACTGCGCCCGGAGAAGCCCTCGCAAGGCCACGGTGGACGCGGGTTCAATTCCCGCCACCTCCACGTGCGATCACGTGACGAAGGGGCCCGACCCAATCAGGTCGGGCCCTCTTTCGTATGCCCTCACCCCTGTTCGACGGGCAGCGTCGGCTCCATCGAGGCGGCCGGCTGCTTACCGCGGCCTTTGCGCTTGTCCGCGCGCTTGGTGCCCTTCTCCCGCGCGGGCTCGCCCGTTTCCGGCTCCATCAGGCCCTCGCGCAGCCGGTCCAGTTCGCCGCGCAGGTAGTCGCGGGTGGCGACCTCGCCGATCGCGACCCGCAGGGCGGCCAGTTCGCGGGCCAGGAACTCGGTGTCGGCCTTGGTCTGCGCCGCCCTGGCCCGGTCCTCCTCGAGCGAGATGCGGTCCCGGTCGTCCTGCCGGTTCTGCGCCAGCAGGATCAGCGGCGCCGCATAGGCCGCCTGGGTGGAGAACGCGAGGTTGAGCAGGATGAACGGGTAAGGGTCCCACCGGTAGTTGACCGCGAGCAGGTTCAGCGTGATCCAGATCAGGACGATCAGGGTCTGCCAGAACAGGAAGGTGCCGGTGCCCAGGAACCGGGCCAGCCGCTCGGACAACCGGCCGAACGTCTCCGGGTCGATCTCCATGGAGAACCGGCGGTTGCTCTTGGGCTGGTCCAGGCGGCGCCGGGTGGGCGATTCAGCCATGGCCCACCCCGCGGGCCGCCGGCGCCGGCTCGTCCTCGTCCAATCCCTCGTCCCGCCAGTTGTCCGGCAGCAGGTGGTCCAGCACGTCGTCCACGGTGACCGCGCCCAGCAGGTGGTTCTCGTCATCCACCACCGGCGCGCAGACCAGGTTGTAGGAGGCGAAGAACCGGGTGACGTCGGCCAGCGAGGCGTCCGGCCGCAGCCGCGCCATCTCCGCGTCGAGCGCGCCCGCCACCAGTTCGAAGGGCGGCTCGCGCAGCAGCCGCTGGGTGTGCACGCAGCCCAGGTAGCGACCGGTCGGGGTGGCCTGCGGCGGTCGGCAGACGAACACCATGGACGCCAGCGCCGGGGTCAGCTCGGGGGAGCGGACCCTGGCCAGCGCCTCGGCGATCGTGGCGTCGGGGGTGAGCACCACCGGTTCGGGGGTCATCAGACCACCGGCGGACTCGGCCGAGTACTGCAGCAGCCGGCGGACCGGGGCCGACTCCTCGGGCTCCATCAGGCCGAGAAGCCGTTCCTGGATCCCCGCGGGCAACTCGGAGAGCAGGTCGGCCGCGTCGTCGGGCTCCATCTCCTCCAGGATGTCGGCGGCCCTGGCCTCGTCCACATGGGCCAGGATCTCCTTCTGGTCGTCCTCGGACAGCTCCTGGATGATGTCGGCCAGCCGGTCGTCGTCCATCGCGTCGGCCACCTCGTACCGCAGGGCCGCATCCAACTCCCGCAGGACGACCGCCGCGTCCGCCGCGCGCAGACCCTCCATCTGGGCCAACACCTGCTGGGCACCGCGGATCGCCTGCCCGGTGAGCTCGGCCGGCCCAAGGCCGCGCACGTCGTGCCAGCTGACCACCTGTATGGGGGCGCGTCGGACGATCCGGCGGGTCTTCTCCCGGACCGCCAGCCGCGAGACCACCCAGTCCCGGCTGCGAGTTCTTTCCATCGCAGCGTCCACCACGATCGCGGAGCTGGCGGTCGTCGCCATGTGCACCTGCACGCCCAGCAGCTGACCGATCAACCGCAGCTCGAGCGTGCGCTGTTCGAAGCGCCGCATGCTCACCGATCCCGACGACAGCGCAACCGCGTGCGATTCCAGGCTGCCGACCCGCAGCATCGGCACGAATATCGGCCGGCGGGTGGGCAGATCGACCACCAGGCCGAGCACCCTGGGCGGCTTGCGGTCCAGCCGCAACGCCACCACGATGTCCCGCACCTTGCCGATGGATTCGCCTCGCGGCCCGAACACCGGCAATCCGGCCATCTGGGCGACGAAGACTCTGCTGTTCGGCGGCACCCGATCAGGTTAGGTGCCGGCGCGCCGGACGCCGCGCCGCCCCGGCCGGCGGATTCCCAGCGACCTCACATGGCGGGCCAACGACGGCCGAACAGCCGCGATCAGTAGGGTGGCGGGTTGCCGAGCCACGCTCCAACCCCCGACCCCTCCGAGGACGTTCGATGCGCCTCCGCGCCCTTGCCCTGGCCCTACCCCTGGCGGTCGGTGTTCTGCTCGCCGGCTGTGCGGCCGGTGATTCAGACACCCCGACCAGTGGCTCGGCCACGACGGCACCCACGCTCGGGCCGACCGTGCCGGCCGCGACCGCGGTCGCCGCGGCGGTCCCGGCGGATGAGCTGCCGACCGCCAGCGGGAAGTTCGGCGATAAGCCGACCCTGACCTTCCCGGCCGGCGACCCGCCGCCCAGCCTGCAGCGCGTCATCCTGTCCGAGGGCACCGGCCCGGTCACCAAGAGCGGCGACTGGCTGATCACCAACTACCAGGGCCAGATCTGGAACGGCGACGTCTTCGACAACTCCTATGACCGCGGCTCCACGTCGGCGTTCCAGATCGGCGTCGGCAAGGTGGTGCCGGGCTGGGACGTCGGCCTGGTGGGGGTTCCGGTGGGCAGCCGGGTGATGTTGTCCCTGCCGCCTGCCGACGGTTACGGCTCGGCGGGCAACAGCAGCGCCGGCATCTCGGGCACCGACACCCTGGTGTTCGTCGTCGACATCGTGCAGGCGATCGGGGCCGACGCCGGCGGGCAGAAGGACGCCAAGGTCCAGCCGGCCCCGGAGAACGCCCCCCAGGTCAGCGGCGACCTCGGTGGGCCGGCCACCGTCAGCGTGCCGGCCGGGACGCCGGAGCCCACCTCGCCCACCGTCACCGTCCTGGCCAAGGGAACCGGAGACCCGGTCCAGCTCGGCCAGGTGCTGGTGCAGTACGCCGCGGTGACCTGGACGGGGGAGGACGCCGGCTCGACCTGGTCGACCGACAGCAGCGCGGGGGGTGGGCCGCAGGAGCTGCCGGTGGCGACCGGCGGCCCGTTCGAGGGCTTGGTGGGGGTGCCGCTGGGCAGCCGGGTGCTGGTGCAGATCCCGGCGCAGAGCGACCCGTCGACCGGGTCTTCCCAACCGGCCATCGCGGCGGTCGTCGACGTGCTGGTGCAGACGACGGTCACCCCGGCCACCGCGACGTCCGGCTCGGCCGCGCCGAGCAGCGCCGCGCCGACAAGCTGACCGCCACTCGGATGGTGGCGGCGACGCCCCGGAGCGACAGCCGGAGTCGCCTGACGACGACTGTCGGTGTATCGGCCCGTATCTAGCATCAAGGGCATGAAGCCGGGCAGCTCCCCTGGAACGCTCGACGTCCTGCTGGGCCTGGGCGTGGCGTCGACGGTGTCGCTGGTCATCGCCGCCGATGTGGGCCAGGCCCGTCCGGACCCATTGGCGTACCTGTGGGCGATCGGACTCGGCGGCCTGATGTTGGTTCGTCGCCGCTACCCGGTGATCGTCGTCGTCATGTCGGTCGGAGCGGTCATCGCGTATTACGCTGCGGGCTACCCGCCCATCGGCGTCGCGGTGCCGGTTGCGGCCGCGGTCTTCTCGGCCGCGGAATGCGGACGGATCGCCGCCGCCGTCATCGCCTGCGTCGCGGTGGTCGGGGTATCCGTGGCGTATCGCCTGCTGACCGGTCAGGATTGGGCGTTCGTGCTCGGGTACGACCTCCCGGGTCATGTGCTGTTGCTGGCGGCCGCCGTGGCGCTGGGAGACAGCATCCGCTCACGCCGGGAAGCGCGTCGCCAGGCGGGGCGCGTCGCCGAACTCATCGAGGAGCGACACGCCCGCGCCGCCGAGGACAAGGTCATGGCAGAGCGTCTGGCCATCGCGCGAGACCTGCATGATTCGGTCGGTCATGCCCTCGCCGTGGTGGCGCTGCACACCGAGGTCGCGCAGGAGTCGGTCGGCATAGATGAGGATGCGGTTCACCGGTCACATCGGGTGATCCTGCAGACCTCCACGTCGACCTTGGCCGACCTTCGAAGGACCGTCGCCGGCCTGCGCCGCGGGGACGGGCTGCCCCGCTCGACGCTCCGGCTCACGGACCTCGACTCGGCACTGCGGCCCGCGCAGGAGGCCGGGATCAGCGTGCAGCACCGTGTCGAGGTCACGTCGATGCTGGAGCCGGCAGTGGAATCCGCCGTGTATCGGATCGTGCAGGAATCGATCACGAACGTCGTCCGGCACTGCGCGGCCGGCCGGGTGGACGTGCAGATCCGGGAGCGCGAGGGGGTCGTCGAGGTGAGCGTGGTGGATGACGGAGGCAGCTCGCAACCGGGACGCCGCGGCGCCCCGGCCGGGTGCGGGCACGGGATCACCGGGATGCGGGAACGGGCCCTGTCCCTGGGCGGCACGTTCTCCGCCGGACCCGAGGACCGTGGGTTCGCCGTGCGCGCATCGATTCCCCTGGCGCGCGGGACATGACATCCGTTGT
>JBIOVW010000171.1:0-2982 GCA_044867945.1 Nakamurella sp.
CGGCCCGCCCGGCCGCCGCCCCGGGCGACGTCGCCACCCGGGAGCGGCGCCGCAGCCAGGTCAGGTCCGCCCTCGCCGGGGCACGCTCGGGAGATCGTGGGTCGATGCTCACCGTGAACCGCCACCACAGGTCCGGACAATCACAGCGGTACCCCGTAGTCGGCGGCGATGCCGGCGATGCCGTTGTCGTAGCCCTGGCCGATGACCTTGAACTTCCACCCGCTGCTGTGCCGGTACAACTCCCCCAGCAGGATCGCCGTCTCCGAGCGGAGCGCGGGCGCCAGGTTCTCCGATCGCACGAGTTCCTGACCGTTGCGCCGGTCGAGCACCCGGATCGAGCAGTCCCGCAACTGGCCGAGGGTCCGTCGCGCGCCCGGCCCGTCGTTGACGTACAGCGCGACGACGATGCGCGCGATCTCCGGCGGCACGTCGGACAGGTCGACCTCGACCTGTTCCCGGTCGTCCCCGAGCAGCTCGTTGCGTCGGCTGACCGATTCCTCCGGCGAGGAGATCTGGTTGAAGAACACGAAGTAGCGGTCGGACGGGGCGCGGCTGTCCCGGTCGCACAGGATGGTGGCCGCCACCAGATTGTCCGAAAGGGCCTGTTCGGCACCGGCATTCCACCGAACGCCGAGCACCACCGAACGCAGACTCGGGATCTCCTGGGTCAGCGCCACATTGGCGCCGCGTTGCAGTGCTGGGGCCATTACAGGTCGAGCTCCGATTGACCGAACTTGGTGCGCAGGAAGTTGCCCTGCGCGACGAGGGCGTTGGCGTCGTCGCGCTGCACCGCGGCCAACACCTCGGACGCCGAGGACAGCAGGAAGTCCAGTTGTTCGATCAGCGCGGCGGTCGGGGTGATTCCGTTGGTCCGCGGCTGGTCCCGCAGCGTGGGGTCGAGCGCCAGATAGACCCGCAGCGTGGTCGGCAGGTAGTCGCGCAGGATCCCGTTGATCGACACCCGGGCGTGGATGTCCAGGTCGCGGTCGCGGGTGGTGAACAGCACGGTGTCCACCACATCGGTGACCCGGCGCGCCGCCACCACCGCCTCCACGGGCAGCTGACCGGCGCTGGCGTTGATGTACCGGTTGGCCTGGAACCGCAGGCCCGCCAGCGCCGCCGGGCTGTCCTCCTCGGGAGCCGGTGGATGCACGATCGGGTCGGACGGCCGGCGGTCCGCCTCCCGGCCGAACAACCAGTTCATCACCACGCTGCGCGCAACCTCCGATCAGGAACCGGCGTTGAGTTCGCCGCGCCGGACCCGTTCGAGATACGGCTGGGCACGGTCGATCTGACCCTGCAGCGCGTTGACGGTCTGGGCCATGCTGTCCACCGCCTGCGCGCGGAAGGTGTCCACCGCGTCCATCGCCTGGAACACGTTGTCGAACGCCTGCTGGAGCTTCTCCACCGATACCGTGGCGCTGGCCGCCTGCTCGTGGATCTGCGCGCCCTGGATCTTCAGCTGCTCGGAGGTGCGGGCGATCAGGTCACCGGTGGCGGCGTTCAGGCCGGTGATCTGGTCCAGGACCAGCTTCTGCCGGGCCAGCGCCTGGGACACGATCACCGCGGTGCGCAGCGCGGCGATGGTCGTCGTCTGCGCGCGGTCCACACCACGCATGAGTTCCAGGTTGTTCTTGCGGACCAGATCCAGGGCCATGTAGCCCTGCACGGCCACGGCCATCTGCGTCATGATGTCCTGCTTGCGCTGCCGGATCGGGAACAACGCGTCAGACCGCAGCGTGTTGGCGTCCTCGGTACGGCCCTGCGACTCAAGGATGCGGACCTGGTCCTCCACCGCGACGTCCAGGGCGGTGGCCAGCTCGTTGTACTCGGTCAGCTTGCCCATCAACGTCCACAGGTTGGCCTTCTCGACCTCGATGGAGGCGTTGTCCTTGCCGAGCTCGTCCTTGCCGGACGAGAGGGCCCGGACGATGGCGTCCAGGTGGCTCTGCGCCGACTGGTACTTGGCGAAGTACCGGTCGATCTTGTCGCCGCCCGGGATCCACTTGAGGACCTTCTTGATGCCGGTGAGATCGGCCCGGTTCGGGTCCAGCTCGGTGATGGTGACCCGAAGGTCGGACAGCGTCTTGGCCACCCGGGTCTGTGCGTCACCGCTGCTCTTGCCCTTGCTCCCGTTCAGCACGGCGGCCGGCCGGTCCAGCATCCGGCTGGACACGTTGGCCGAGTCCCGCATCTCCCGGTCGCCGAGCGCGGTGATCGCCTCGATCTTCTTGGCGAACTCGGGCGACCGGACGTCCATCGCCGCCAACTCCATCGCGAACGCACCGGCCCGGTTCTGCAGCTCGGCCTTGCGCGGGTCGGCCACCGAAACCGCGCCGGCCGCCTGCGCCGGCTCCACCACCTGCACCGGGGCGGGTGGGGTGAGCACGAGCGCGCCGCTGGAGCTACCGGCCGGCGATCCTGAACCGGATCCGAGATCGAGGTCGGTCATCGACATGCGCTCCTTAGGGCTGGGCGGATTCTCTCGGGCGACCCCGTGGACGCGCTGTGCACCCCCGGGGCCAACAATGCCCATGGTAGGGCGCACGTCCGACACCGATCCCTCCCCGGGACAGCACCGAAGCCGGAGGCCACCCACATGCCCTCACTCGAGTCACTGATCTTCCTGGTCATCGGGGTCGTCGCGGTCAATGGCATCGCCGGCCGGATCGGCCTGCCCGCCCCGGTTCTGCTCCTGGTCGCCGGCGTCGGGGTCTCGTTCATCCCCGGGACACCCGAGGTCGAGGTGGACCCGGAGCTCGTGCTGACCGTCCTGATCCCGCCGCTGCTGTTCGCCGCGGCGAACGAGGCGTCGGTCGTCGCGCTGCGGACCCTGCTCAGGTCGATCACCCAACTCGCCGTCGGCATGGTGCTGGTGACCGCCTTCGCCGTGGCCGCCGTGGTGCATCTGCTGATCCCCGGCATCCCGTTCGCCGCGGCCCTGGCCCTCGGCGCGATCGTCGCGCCGCCCGACGCGGTGGC
>JBIOVW010000172.1:0-3360 GCA_044867945.1 Nakamurella sp.
AGTTCGTGGGCCACCGTGCTTTCGCGGGCCACCCGCGAGTAGACGGGCCGGGTCTGAGTCTCCAGGGCGTAGCCGACCGAGTCGTCGTCGACGATCGCCCCGAACGAACCGAACGGGTACCGGCCGAACCTTTCCGAAAGGAAGTTGATCATCTCCGGCTGCCGATTCAGGTTGGTTATCGTCGTGGCCCGGTTAGCCGGCGTGAGGTCCCTGTCGACCGCGTTGATGATCGGCAACCCAGCCTTCGTTCGCGACCGGGTCAGCTCGAAATCACCGACGGTGGCCGTGGCGAGGTAGCTGGCCTGCGGATCCCGGGTGTTCCAGTACCACGTCGTCCAGCCGTTGCGGGTCTTCGGCGCCCGGGACTGCAGGCCGTTCGCGACGGCGGTCTTGCCCTTCGGCACGGTGATCTCGAACGAGTAGGTGGCCTTGTCGGTCGGGTGGTCGCTCACCGGGAACCAGGTCATGTTGCCCTCCGGTTCGCCGACCACCATCGCGCCGTCCTGAGTGGTCACCCACCCGTAGAGCGCGTTCTCGATGTCGGTGGGACGGCTGGTGGCGCCGCCGTACTCGATGACGACGGTGGCCCGCTGACCCTTGCGGAGTCCGTGGCCGGGCTGGATGGTCAGCTCCCAGATGCGGGCGCTGGCGTCCTGCACCTGCCAGTAGGCCGCACCCCGGATCGGCGCATCCGCGGCGGGGGGCGGCACCTCCCGAGCACCCCGGCCGTTAACGGTGAGTGACTGTACGTCCATGCCGCGCAGGTCGAGATTGAACCGGTCGAGGTTCTCGGTGGCGGCCAACTCGATCGTCGCGGTGCCTTCCAGGTGACCGACCAGCGGAGCCGGAGCGGCATCGGGCGGTTGGTACTTCAGGTCCAGGTCGTAATGCTTGACGTCGAAACCGCCGTTACCCGAATACGGGAAATAGGGATCGCCCGCACCCGGCGCCCCGCTGGTGAATCCCGACCCGCCCCGATCGCCGTCGCCCCCGGCGGACGCCGTTCCGCTGAACACGAGTGACAGGCCAACGGCGAGAGCGATGCCCGGCAGCCAGGATGCTCGGCGAGCGGTCATGGGCGGCCTCCCTGTGCGAGACCTGAGACGCTACTCCCGGCGGCCGCGCCGGTCATCGGCCGAGCGTGGTTCCAGAGCATCCATTTGCCGGTTTCGGTCCCGATTCGTGCCCAGGGAGGGCCGAACCTGGCAAATGGATCGATTGCTGACCCGCTACCGTCCGCGCCGGCCCTACCCGGCCGACACCGGCCGGGAATCGGCTGTTACCACAGGTTGGTCTTCTATCGTCGCGAGTACTGGGGGTGGGCCCCGTGGGGATCGAACCCACAACCCGCGGATTAAAAGTCCGCTGCTCTGCCAATTGAGCTAGAGGCCCGCGCGATCAGCGTCCGGGTGCCCCGGTCGCGACGCGAGCTTACCGGCTCGGTTGGATGTCCTCGGACACCACAGCGAGGGGAAACGGACGAATGGCGCGCGAGGACGACGACCCGCAGGTCCAGGACACGACGGTGATCCGGGGGAGCGACACCCATGCCTGGTCAGCGGTCGACCGGCCCGGCACCGATCCGTCCGACCCACGGCCGCAGGGGCCCGACACCGGCGGATTCGCCGACGTCCACCACGGCACCGGGCCGCAGGAGTCCGATCCGGCGGGCGGCACGTCCGCGGGTCCGCAGCGGATGCAGGAGGTCGGGCCGGTGGATCCCTACGAGGCCTTTGCCCCGGTCCCCAGCGGGTCGCAGCCCGCCCTGCCCGGGCCGGGGGGGCCGTCGAACCCGCCGCCGCCCGGGCCGGTGTTGGAGGCCAGGGGCCTCGGCCTGCTCGGCAAGTCCGGATGGGTGTTCCAGAACATCGACCTGAGCCTGCGGTCCACCTCGGTGGCGGCGATCGTCGGGCCGTCCGGCACCGGCCGCTCGAGCCTGCTGCTGGCGCTGTCCGGACGGCTCCGGCCGACCGCCGGAACGCTGTCCGTGGCCGGTCATTCCTACCGGGACAAGCCCTCGTCCATCCGGCAGCTGACCGCGATCGCGCGAGTCGGCTCCGTCACCTATCAGGAACCGGCGCTGACGGTGCGCGAGTACATCGCCGAACGCTGCCTGCTCGAGGACGTCGGCCTGCCCGAGGGACGCACCCGGTTCGCCGCCGCCTGTGACGCGTTGCAGCTCCAGCTGAACCCGTCCACCCAGGTCGGCACGCTGTTCGGCGACCAGGCGACGCTGTTCGCGGTCGCCGCGGCCTGCGTGCGGGTCAGCGCGGTGATCATGCTCGACGACATCGACCGCGGTGTTTCCGGCGCCACCCAACAGCTCATCCTGGACGCGCTGGTCCGGCTGGCGATGACCGGGCCGACCATCGTCGTCACCACGACCGACCGTATCCCCGTGATGGAGGCCGACGTCGTCCTCGACCTGACCCCGAGCGAGGGGGCGGCGATGTGGCAGTTCGACCGGAACGCGCCGCTACCGGCACCGCTGCCCGGCCCGGTGATCGGTGAGCTCGCGCCCGGCGCCGCCGCCGAGCCGGAGCAACCACCGCCGGACGACGCGCCGACGACGGTCCTGCCCCCGCAGCCCGACTACTCGGACGGCCCACCCGAAGACCCTGACCACCCGCCGGCTGATTCGTCGGTCGACAGGCCGGACGACCCGCCGACCACGTTCTCCGACGAGTCGAGACAGGACCGCTGATGATCAAGACCGTCAAGCTCGCCGGATATGAGTTCCGCCGCTTCAAGGGTCCATGGCCGATCGTCGCGCTGCTGTTCGTGTTGCTGATCCCGACGGTGTACGGCGGGCTGTACCTCTGGTCGAACTGGGACCCCTACGGCAAGCGGGACCAGGTGCCGGTGGCGGTCGTCAACCTCGATCAGCCGACCGAGGTGGAGGACGCGACGATCGCCGCCGGCGACCGGCTGGTCGCCCAACTGGGTGACGACCCGATCTTCGCCTGGCAGTTCGTCGAGTTGGATCAGGCCGAGCAGGGACTGGCCGACGGCACCTATTACATGATCGTCGAGATCCCGCCCGACTTCTCCGCGAACCTGGTCAGCGGGACCGGTCCTACCCCGGAGCGGGCGAACGTCAACATCCGGCTCAACGACGCGACCGGGTATCTCACCGAACTGCTGGTCGCCTCGGCCCAGCCGCGGCTGCAGGCCGCCATCGACCGCGCCGCGATCGGCGTCTACCTCGAGTCGGTGTTCGCCAACCTGAACACGATCCGGGAGGGCGTCGAGGCCGCCGCCGGGTCGGCGGACACGCTCGCCGCCGACTCCTCGACGGCACTGACGAGCGCCACCGACTTGTCCACCGCGGTCACCACCGCCAAGCAGAGTTCCTCCACC
>JBIOVW010000173.1:0-8693 GCA_044867945.1 Nakamurella sp.
GACCCCCGGCGGTGGCGGGCCTACCGTCAACGAGTCACGCACGTGTGATTCCGGGCCGACCCCGGTCGCGGCCGGCGGTTGATGTGATGTCCAGAGAGGTGGCGGGATGGTCGAGCACGAGCAGGCCGCATTGTTCCCGAACACCTCGGTGCCGGACGAGCACATCGGTTATCGCGGCCCGACCGCCTGCACGGCCGCCGGGATCACCTACCGACAGCTCGACTACTGGGCGCGGACCGGCCTGGTGGTGCCCACCGTGCGGGGCGCGCACGGTTCGGGCAGTCAGCGGCTGTACTCGTTCAAGGACATCCTGGTGCTTCGGGTGGTCAAGCGGTTGCTGGACACCGGCGTGTCGCTGCACAACATCCGCGTCGCCGTCGACCACCTGCGGGCCCGCGGCGTGGACGACCTGGCCGGAGTGACCCTGTTCTCGGACGGCACCACGGTCTACGAGTGCACGTCGCCGGAGGAGATCGTCGACCTGCTCCAGGGTGGGCAGGGTGTGTTCGGCATCGCGGTCGGCGGCACCATGAAGGAGATCACCGGTTCGCTCGCCGAGTTCCCGCAGGAGCGCGTCGAGGGTGACCGGGTCGTGCCGGTCGAGCGGGACGAGCTCGCCGAGCGGCGTCGCGCACGCACCGCCGGCTGAGGGCAACCCTCCAGTTCAGCTTCACCCTTCCGTGCTCTGCGGCTCTGTCGGCGTGGGCTGCTCGCTCTGCCACGCCGACTTGCGCTCGCTCTGCCACGCTGATCATGTGGGCGCCGACCCGGGCAAATCGGGCACTGATTCGCCGGGTTGATCAGCGTGGCGCAGTTCCGTTCGTTGAGCTAATGAGTTAAACTAATGATATGACCGACGAACTGGACCTGGAGACGGTGGCCGCTCTGCGCGGCGCCGTGCTGCGGCTGGGTCGTCGACTGCGGTACCAGACAATCGGGGACGCCCACCTGTCCGCGACCGAACTGGCCGTGCTGGGCCGAATCGGGCTGTGTGGCCCGATGGCGCCGAGCGCGCTGGCCCGTGCCGAGCACGTCAAGCCGCCGTCGATGACCAAGGTGATCGAGAACCTGGAGGAGCGCGGCCTGGTGCGGCGGGACCCGCATCCGACGGACCGGCGTCAGTGCCTGATCTCGCGCACGAGGGCGGGCGAGACGTTCGTGGAGCAGACCCGCGCCCTACGTACCGCCTGGTTGGCCGAACGGCTGGGTGAGCTCACCGACGCCGAGCGGCAGTCGGTCCTCGCCGCGGCCCCCGCCCTGCAGAGACTGGCGGACCTGCCATGACCGACGTACGAGCCGGCCGCGCACCGGTGACTTCGGCCGCCGTACACCGCCGGCCGAGGGCGGGAAGCACCCGGCCGGACCGCCCGGCCTGTGTGGCCGGTCCGCAGCATGGTGCCAAACGCCGGCCGGGGATTCCCTCCGGACGTCGGCCGGATGCGACCCCGACGGAATCACCGACGCCCGAGCCCGCCACTCGCCCCAGCACCTTTGCCGCCCTGCGCATTCGGAACTACCGACTGTTCTTCGCCGGACAGATCGTTTCCAACACCGGCACCTGGATGCAGCGGATCGCCCAGGACTGGCTGGTGCTCGAACTCACCAACTCTCCCCTCGCGGTCGGCATCACCACCGCATTGCAGTTCCTGCCGATGCTCGTCTTCGGGCTGTGGGGCGGTCTGATCGCCGACCGCTATCCCAAACGCCGGTTGCTGATCCTCACCCAAGCCACGATGGGCGCGCTGGCCGTCCTGCTGACGGCGCTCACCCTGTCCGGGATGGTGCAGGTCTGGCAGGTCTACCTGATCGCGTTGGGACTGGGCCTGGCGACCGTCGTCGACAATCCGACCCGGCAGACGTTCGTCAACGAGATGGTGCCGACGCACCTGGTCCGAAATGCGGTCGGCCTCAATTCCGGCAACTTCCAGCTCGGGCGGATGCTCGGGCCGGCGGCGGCCGGGGTGCTGATCGCCGCGGTGGGCATCGGCTGGGCCTTCGCCTTCAACGCGGCGAGCTTTGCAGCAGTGCTGGCCGCGCTGCTGATGATGCGGCCGGCGGAACTTCAACGGCTGCCGCACGCCGAACGGGCCCGCGGTCAACTCCGGGAGGGCCTGCGATACGTCCGGCACAATCCGGTCCTGCTCTGGCCGATCGTCCTGGTGTTCTTCATCGGCACCTTTGGCTACAACTTCGCGATCATCCTGTCCGCCTATACCCAGGACGTGTTCCAGTCCGGTGCGGATCTGTACGGCCTGCTCAACACGGCGATGGCCGCCGGTTCGGTCGTCGGCGCGCTGGTCGCCGCCCGACGGACGTCGGCGAACCTGCCCGTGCTGTTCCTGGCAGCGACGGGATTCGGCCTCGGTCTCGTCGTGCTCGGCCTCACCCCCTGGTTCTGGCCGTTCCTGTTGCTGCTGGTGCTCGTCGGGTTCGTCTCGGTCACCTTCAACACCCTGGGCAACGCGACGGTGCAACTGGCGAGCGAGCCGGAACTGCGGGGCCGGGTGATGAGCCTGTACATGCTGGTGTTCATGGGTGGCACGCCGATCGGGTCGCCGATCGTCGGCGCCATCACCGAACGGTGGGGCGCGCCGACCGCGCTGGTCGTGTCCGGACTGATCTGCATGTTGGCTGCCGGCGGCGCGGCGCTGCTGGCCGCCCGGTCGGCGGGGATGTCGCTGCGCGCGGATCTTTCGGGCCGGGTGCGCCGGCTGGTGGTACACCCCCGGCACGTCTGACTCGTCGCGCTCGGTGACCCCCTGATCGCGGCGTGCTGGTTGCTGTCGGATCCCGCGGGGGCGACGGTTGATTACGAATAGTTACTGTTCCGACCGCGGAAGACCTGATCGGGTGAGCTTGTCGGGCACGACGGCCTGCCGTGTCCTGGGCATTCATATACTCAGTGTCATCTGGTGCGCGGCCGAGGTCCGAGGGTGCGGGGATTCCGGCTCGGCTGCGCTGAAATGCCTGGGGGATGGCGCATGGTCGAGAGCGGCTATTTCGGTCGGTACGAGCTTCGTGGGCTGCTCGGCCGCGGCGGGATGGGGGAGGTCTACGAGGCGTTCGACCGTGAGCAGAACCGGGTCGTCGCGCTCAAACTGCTGCCCAAGGCGCTGATCCGCGACGTGGGGTTCGTCGAGCGGTTCCGCCGGGAGTCGTTCGCGGCCGCCCGGCTCAGCGATCCGCACGTCATTCCCATCCACCGGTACGGCGAAATCGATGGTCGGCTGTACCTGGACATGCGGCTGGTCAAGGGTCGGGACCTGGGCCAGGTCATTGCCGACGACGGTCCGCTGCCGGCGGCCCGGGCGGCGTCGTTCGTCGCACAGGCGGCCGAGGCGTTGGACGCCGCGCACGCCGAGAACCTGGTGCACCGGGATGTCAAACCGTCGAACCTACTGGTCACTCCCCAGGACTTCGTGTACCTGGTCGACTTCGGCATCGCCCACGTCTTCGGACTGAGCACCAGCGGTCAGGCCCTCACCGCGACCGGCGCCACCATCGGCACGCTCGACTACATGGCGCCCGAACGGTTCATCGGTCGGACCGAGGTTGATGCCCGGGCCGATGTCTACTCGCTGGCCTGCGTGCTCTACGAATGCCTGACCGGTCAGCGACCCTATCCGGTGGAGGGGTTGCCGGCCCTGATGCATGCGCACCTGAACGACCCGCCGCCGCGGGCCGGTGCGATCCGCCCCGACGTCCCGGCCGCGCTGGACCAGGTGATCGCGACCGGCATGGCCAAGGACCCTGTGCAGCGGTATCCGAGCACAGGTGAGTTGGCCAGGGCGGCCCTGCTGGCGGTCCATGGGTCCCCGACATCGCCCGGCGTCGGCGTCACGTTGCCGGGAGTGGGTGTCGCCACGCCGCCCACCCTTCTCACCCCCACGCCGCCCACCCTGCTCGAGGGCGGCGTCGCCGGCGCGGCCGCCGCCCGGTCGTTGACCCCGCCGACATATGTGCCGCCCGTGACCCCGGCCTCGTCCGGTCCCGTCGGGACCCCGCCGCAGCGGCATCGTTCCCGGGCGGCCTGGATCGTCGCGGCCGCCGGGGTGGTGCTGGTCGCCCTGGTCGCCGGGCTGCTGGTCTGGCGGCTCGGCCCGGGCGAATCCACCGCCGCCGGCCAGGCCGCGGCCGCCACGGGCACGTCCGTCGCAACGTCCTCGGTCGTCTCCGGCACTTCCGGGTCGGAGCCGGTGACCTCGTCCTCGGTGGTCACACCACCCTCGACGTCGGCACCCGTGCCGACCCAGACCGTGATCGTCACCAGCGTGGTGCCGCAGACGGTGACCGAGGTGGTCCCGCCGGTGCTCACTCCGCGGCCGCCGGCCCGGCCGGCCGGTGACCTCGGGCTGTCCGTGCCGATCGCCAACGTCGGCTGCACCGACCGATACCTGACCCTGGTGCATTCGGCGACCACTCCGGGGTCCTATGAGGCAGAGGTCGCCGCGATGCTGGCGTCCTACCCCGGCACGTCCTACCTGCGCACCGATGAGTCCTGCGGGTCGCTGGCCCAGCACCTGAACGGCAACCCGATCTACGCCGTGTACTACGGACCGTTCAGCACCGGCGAGATCGCCTGCGGAGCGCGGCCGAGCCAGGACGCCTACGTCAAGATCATGGCGGCGGGCATCGGTCCGGACGAATCGCAGCACGAATGCTGACTCCGCCGGCCGCCGCCCGCGGACTGCTCCTGCTGGTGGACGGGCGTCGGGTGGCGGTCCCGCCCGGGCGGCCGTTCGTGGTCGGCCGCGGCCCCGAGGCCGACCTGGACCTGGCCCATCCCAAGGTGTCTCGGCGACATCTGCTGCTGACACCGGGCCCGACCGGCTGGACCCTCACCGACCACAGCAGCAACGGCACCTTCATCGGATCGGAGCGGGTGAACCGGCTGGACGTCGGCCGGTCGATCGCGCTGCGGCTCGGCGGGGCCGCCGACGGCGTGCCGGTGCAACTGGTGCCCGCCGGCGCGCCGGTACCGGGGGCTCCGTCCCAGGTGCACCCGGTGCGTGACCGGTCGCGGGTGACGGTCGGCCGGCTGCCGGACAACGACGTCGTGCTCGACGACCTTCTGGTGTCCCGACGGCACGCCATGCTGGAGCGACGCGGCGCCGACTGGCTGCTGCGCGACCTCGGCAGCGGCAACGGCACCTTCGTCAACGGTCGGCGCGTCGACACCGCGGCGATCACACCCGCGGACGTGGTCGGAGTGGGACGCTCCGCCCTTCGGCTCGACGGGGACACCTTGGTCGAGACAACCGATGGGGGCGGGCGGAGCTTCACTGCGCAGGGTTTGACGGTCTGCACCGCGAAGGGCCGCACCCTGCTGCACGACGTGGGCTTTCACCTGCCGGCCACCAGCCTGCTTGCCGTCATCGGGCCCAGCGGGGCCGGCAAATCGACGCTGCTGGGGGCGTTGACCGGGGCCAGGCCCGCTGACGCCGGCGCCGTCCGGTACGGCGAACGGGACCTCTACCGGGACTACGACGAACTGCGTCACCGTATCGCCGTCGTGCCCCAGGACGACGTGCTGCACACCCAACTGACGGTGCGCCAGGCGCTGCACTACGCGGCCCGGCTGCGCTTCCCGGACGACACGGCCGCCGCGGATCGTGCCGGCCGAATCGACGAGGTGCTCGCGGATCTCGGCCTGACCGCGCAGGCGGACCAGCGCATCGCCAGCCTGTCCGGCGGCCAGCGCAAGCGGACGAGCGTGGCCCTGGAACTGCTGACCAAGCCGTCGATGCTGTTCCTCGACGAGCCGACGTCCGGGCTGGACCCGGGCATGGACAAATCGGTCATGCACACCCTGCGGGGATTGGCCGACGACGGCCGCACGGTCGTCGTAGTCACCCACAACGTTGCCCACCTGGGGCTGTGCGACCGCGTCCTGCTGCTCGCGGCCGGCGGCTGGGTCGCGTTCTACGGCCCGCCGTCCGAGGCGCTGACCTATTTCGGACAGAGCGACTTCGCCGGGGTATTCCAGTTATTGCAGACACGGGCCGCCGAGTACTGGGCTCGCCGGTTCGCCGGCTCGGCGCCGGCCGCGTCGTTCGGGTCGGTCGGGTCGCGGCACCCGGGGTCGGTCGCGCCCGGGCCGGCATCGCGCCGGGACCGGGGCGCGCATCGGCAGCAGAGCGCCTGGCGGCAGTTCGCCGTGCTGGCCCGCCGCTACCTGGCCGTGATCGCCGCGGACCGCCAGTACGCGGTGTTCCTGGCGGTGTTGCCGCTGGTGCTGAGTCTGCTGGCCAGGGCGGTGCCCGGCTCTGCCGGGCTGTCGGTCTCCGCGGCCGTCGCCGCCGACGACCCGCAGCCGCAGCAACTGCTGCTGGTCCTGGTGATCGGTGGGTGCCTGATGGGCAGCGCGGCCGCGGTGCGCGAAATCGTCAAGGAGCGGGCGATCTACCTGCGCGAACGGGCCATCGGCTTGGGTATCGGGCCGTACCTGGCGTCGAAGATCGCCATCCTCGGCCTGCTGACCGGGGTCCAGGCGGTGATCTTCGTGGGGCTCGCCATCGTGGGGCGGGAACCACCGGACTCGGCGCTGCTGTTCGGATCGGGCACGGTGGAGGTGGCGATCGCCGTCCTCGCCGTCACCGTGGCCTCGATGGTTCTCGGACTGGCGATCTCCGCGGGCATCGACAATGCCGACCGCGGAATGCCGCTGCTGGTGCTGGTGATCATGATCCAGCTCGTGCTGTGTGGCGGCCTGTTCGCCGTCGACGGCCGGCCGGTCCTCGAGCAACTGTCCTGGTTCGTGCCGGCTCGCTGGGGATTCTCGATGGCCGCCGCCACCGTCGATCTCGCGCCGCTCGTGCGCGGTGCCGCCGACCCGACCTGGACGCACGCCGTCGACACCTGGCTGATGGACGCGGCCGGGCTCGGCGTGCTCGCGCTGGCCTTCGCGACCCTGACCTGGGTGCTGCTCGGCCGGTTGGACCCCCAACAGAGCCGGCGGCGTGGCTGACCCGCTGGACACCGCGTCGCCGGTCCGGTAGGCGAGCGCCCGCTGGTAATCTCGGTGCCGTCACCGACCCCCTGCGGGAGAGTGTCCGGCCGCACCGATCAGGTCACCACGCGGCCCGGGCCGCCGAAGGAGCAAGCCTCCCCGCCAATCTCTCAGGCCACCGAACCGCCGGGGTGAGACACCTCTGGAACCCACGGCCGACCGCTGCCGGGTGACTGAGGGGGAGGCGGACTCTCGGCCCACGGGAAGGTGACCAACGTGATCTCAGCGACTGTGACGACGGACGGCATCAGCGCCAGCTTCGCCGACCGGCACATCGGCCCTGACGGACCCGGCCTGCGCCGGATGCTGGAGCTGTTGGATCAGCAGGACCTGGACGCGCTGGAGACGGCCGCGGTCCCGAAGACCATCCGCGACGATCGACCGCTGAACCTGCCGGCCGCCGCGTCCGAGGTGCAGACCCTCGCCGAACTCCGGGCGCTGGCCGCGAAGAACCGGCCCCTGGTGCAGATGATCGGCCTCGGCTACCACGACACCATCACCCCCGGGGTGATCAAGCGGAACGTGCTGGAGAACCCGGCCTGGTACACCGCGTACACGCCGTACCAGCCGGAGATCTCGCAGGGCCGGCTCGAGGCGTTGCTGAACTTCCAGACCGCGGTCGCCGACCTGACCGGCCTGGACATCGCCAACGCCTCCATGCTCGACGAGGGCACCGCGGCGGCCGAGGCGATGACGCTGATCCGGCGCACCGCGAAGTCGAAGTCGTCGCGCTTTGTCGTTGATGCCGACACGCTCCCGCAGACCCTCGCGGTCATCCGGACGCGGGCCGAACCGATCGGTGTCGAGGTGGTCGTCGCGGACCTGTCCGCGGGGGTCGAGAACCTGCCGGTGGGCGATTTCTTCGGCCTGCTGCTGTCCTACCCCGGCGCGTCCGGTGCGCTGCGCGATCACCGCGAGCTCATCGAGGCCGCCCATCAGCGGCAGGCGAAGGTCGTCGTCGCCACCGACCTGCTCGCGCTGACGCTGCTGTGCCCGCCCGGTGAGATCGGCGCGGACGTGGCCGTCGGATCCGCGCAGCGCTTCGGCGTGCCGATCGGCGGCGGGGGGCCGCACGCCGGATTCATCGCCGTCCGTGACGAGCTACGGCGCCAATTGCCCGGCAGGCTCGTCGGCGTGTCCCACGACACCCACGGCACCACGGCGTTCCGGCTGGCCCTGCAGACCCGGGAGCAGCACATCCGCCGGGAGAAGGCGACCAGCAACATCTGCACCGCGCAGGTGCTGCTCGCCGTCATGGCGTCGATGTACGCGGTGTACCACGGCCCGGACGGGCTGCGTCGGATCGCCGAACGGATCCAGGCGGACGCGGCGCTGCTGGCCGCCGGGCTGCGGGCCGGGGGTCTCGAGGTCGAACACGAGCACTTCTTCGACACCGTCCGCGCCCTGGTGCCGGGCCGGGCTCGGCAGGTGGGCGAAGCCGCCCGCCGCCGAGGCATCAACCTGTGGATCGACGGCGAGGACGCCGTGCAGATCAGCGTCGGCGAGTCCACCACGATCGGTCACCTCGGCGCCGTGCTGGACGCCTTCGGTATCGAGACGATCCCGGAGCAGGTCGACGGGACGTGGCCGGCCTGGGCGTCGCGGTCGTCGCAGTACCTGACGCATCCGGTGTTCCACGCGCACCGCAGCGAGACCGCGATGCTGCGCTACCTGCGTCGGCTCT
>JBIOVW010000174.1:0-4549 GCA_044867945.1 Nakamurella sp.
AGCAGTTGACGATCGTCCTCGAGCCGTTGCACGGCAGCATTCTCAAGAGCATCGTCAACACCCTCGGTCCGATGGGCTCCGCCACCTGGAGATTCGTCGCGATCACCGGAACGGAAGATCGCCTGGAGGGGCCGACATTCGTCGCTCCGCGCAACATCGGCGGGGATCAGACGCCCCGACCCGAATGGGCTCCCGACATGCCCGCCGCCCTGGCCGACCTGCAGCGCGAGCTCGAAAAAGCCGGATGGCACAAAGTCGGCAGGGGCAAGGAATTCTGGAGCTGGACCTACCGTCGGTAGACCCGTCACGAGGAGCACGGGCCCGAGCCCACGAGACCCCGGAACAGACGATCGACCGGGTGGTGGACGCGTTCGACCGCCGGCTCGCGGACCGTGCACCGGACGGCGTCCGGGGCTCCGACCCGCTGGATGTGGTCCGGACGGCCTGCGAGGTCAAGGCCATGTAGGAGGACTCCGCGGACCCGGTCTTCGAGTTCGAGCACGACCTGTCAGCCAGGAAGCCAGCGCGACATCGCGGTGACCGCGTGCCCGATCACGGCGTCCAGGGTGCCGGGCTCCTCGAACAGATGGGTCGCCCCCGGCACCTCGACCAAATCGACCGGCGCGGTGAGTCGGGAGGCCGCGACGCGGTTGAGGTCGAGCACGATCGGGTCGCGGCCACCCACGATGAGCAGCACCGGGGCGCGGACGCGGGCGAGGTGATCGGCGGCGAGATCAGGTCGCCCGCCGCGGGAGATGACGCCGCACACCCGGTCGGGGCGCTCGGCGGCGGCGATGAGGGCGGCGGCCGCGCCGGTGCTCGCGCCGAAGATGACCACCGGGAGATCCCTGGTGAGCGGGTGGTCGGCCAGCCAATCCACCGCGGCGGTCAGTCGGCGCCCGAGCCGGCCGATGTCGAACCGGAACTCGCGGGTCCGCTGATCGACCCGGTCCTCCTCGGCCGTCAGCAGGTCCATGAGCAGGGTGGCCGCACCGGCCGCGACAAGTGCTTCGGCGACCCGCCGGTTCCGCGGGCTGTGCCGGCTGCTGCCGCTGCCGTGCGCGAACAGCACCACCCCCCGCGGATCGGCCGGCCGGTCCAGGTCGCCGTCCAGGGTCGCATCCGCCGCCGTGATCGTCACCGGTCGGCTCATCCTCCCAGGCTTGCACCAGGGCGCCGTGGTTGCCACCCGCAGTCCCCCATCCGCCCACACCCGGTTCGGCTGCGGGTTGGGTTAGGCCCGCGGACCGCTCCCCCGCCGGCGCGACTTGCGGCTGGTGTCCGCCGACAGTGCCTTGGCCGCGCGGGCCAGGCTGCCGTCCACCGCCTCTGCGGTCAATCGGTCGATCGCGGCCAGGTCGTCGGTCAGGTCGCCCATCATCACCGCCGGCGCCGCGGCCATTGCCGAGCGCAACATCGCGCCCGCCGCCCGCATCTCGGCGACGGCGCCGTCCGCGTCTCCCCGAGACATCCGTTCGGCTGCCGAGCGTTTCGCCTGCTGGGTGTGCAGATACGCCAGTTCGGTGCGCACCGTCGGGTCCGGGAGCCGACCCGCGGCCTGATCCCCGGGCACCACGTTGACGTGCACCGGCACCGTCACCGAGTGCTGGATCAGCCCGGGCAGTTCCACCCAGGTGAAGTCCAGGTCGGCGATCTGCGCGAGTCCGAGGGTGGCGATGCCGGGCACGTCGAAGGTGATGACCAGCCGACGCACCTCCCCGGAGTAGAAGGCGCCCAGCTCGATCTGCACACCGTCTGGCGTCGGCACCGACGTCAGCTCGTTGATCACCCGCATCCGTCGGCAGGCCGGGGTCATCCGGACCAGCAGCGACGCCGCCTGCGCGGTCTGCGCCAGCAGGCCGTCCAGCTCGCCGGAGATCGCCGCCACGGCCTGGTCGGCGTGCTCGGCGAACAACTCGTTGCCGTTGCCACCCGCGGCGA
Source organism: Nakamurella sp. (assembly GCA_044867945.1). Lineage (GTDB taxonomy): Bacteria > Actinomycetota > Actinomycetes > Mycobacteriales > Nakamurellaceae > Nakamurella. Next base: position 1,942 of record JBIOVW010000174.1, read on the forward strand.
TCGCCTTGAGCAGCCGCTCGTCGTAGCCGAGCCCGAAACCGACGGTGGACGTGGTGATCCCGTCCGCGGCGGCCTTTGCCGCGACCGCGCCCAGCTGCTCGGGGTCGACCACACCCGCATTCGCGTGGCCGTCGCTGATCAGCAGCAGCGTGCCGCCGGCTCCATCAACGCAGCGCCGAGCCTCCTGCACACCGCGCAGGTAGCCGGCCGACAGATCCGTCGAACCGCCGGGCGTGACCGCGGCGATCCGCTGCCTGGCCTGGGCCTTGTCGCTGAGCGGTCCGGCGGGGATGTTCACCTGCACCCCGTTGTCGAAGGTGACCAGGCAGAAGCGGTCGTGCGGATCCAGCCGGTCAACCAGGTCGGTCAGCGCCCGCTTGGCCCCGTCGAGCCGGTCGCCGGCCATCGAACCGCTTCTGTCCAACACGACGACCAGGGTGCGCGGCGGACGCGGCCGGTCGGCCGGTGCGGCGGGCGCGGTCACCTCGACGAGCAACGAGATCTCGTCCGCCCGTTGATTGACCTCGGCGAGCACGCGGGCCGCGGCGAGTGTGATGTCCTAGGTGATGCGCCGGTCGCGCCGAAAGACGACGATGTTCATCGATCATGGCGTGCCCGCGGATCGGACCGCATCGACCGCCGCGCGCAGTTGCTGCAGTGCCTCCAGCACCGGACGCTCCGCCGGCCCGAGGGAGGCATCGACCGCCTGCACCGCCGGCAGGAACCGTTGCCCGGCCGCCCGATGGGTGGCCCGACCGTCGTCGGTCAGCCGGATCGAGTACGACCGCCGATCGGTCGGGTGCGGGACCCGCTCCACGTGCCCGCGCCTCTCGAAGCGTTTGACGTAGCTGGACACGGTGGTCGCCGGCGCCGACATCCACCCGGCCAGCTCGGTGGGCGTGACCCGGTCCCTGGTCAGCAGCAGGGAGTACACGGCGAACTCGTCGGCATCCAGGCCGGCCGGTGCCAGCGCGGCGTCTAGCAGCCCGGTCACCGACCGGCCGACGGACCACAGCGCGAACAGCACGTTCTCGTCCGCCGGAGTGGCCGACGGACCCGCCAGGTCCGGCTTGGGGTGGGCCGCCGAATAGGACTCGACTGCCGCATCGGACTTGACAGAAATACTACGAGATCGCACCATAGCTGCATGGTACTACGAGAACGTAGTACTGCCTGTGGTGCAACACTCCGGAGGAACCGTCATGACCGTCAGTACCGCACAAGCCGACATCGTCGCCGGCGGGACGCCGGCCGATTTCCTCACCGTCCGGTACCTGCGGGTCGCCGGAACCGACCGGGAGATCGGGCACGCGTTGGCCGGCGCCGCCCAGCACGCGCACGGTGCGATGGTCGGTCACTCGCCGGCCCCGGACCCGCAGGTTCAACGAGCCCGGCGGACCTGGTTCGCGGCGAACTACCCCGCGTTGCACGAGCGGATGAAGGGGGTCGGCGACGCCTTCGACGTCGATTCCACAGACGATTCCTGGGATCTCGCCTGGCTCGGCACCTACGAACTGCCGGCCGGGTGCTCGTCGGTGTTCTATCCGGGCACCGGAACCAAGGACGGGCACGGCCTGCTCGCCCGCAACTTCGACTTCCCCACCCTGACCTACTCCGAGATCACTGGCGGCGCAGCGGTTCCCGACGAGCGGCCGCTGGCATCCGACCCCTGGATCGTGGAACTGCACCCCCAGGGCGGGTGTTCGTCGATCGTCATCGGCATCATGGACGTGCTCGGCGCGATGGACGGGATGAACTCGGCCGGCCTTGCGGTGTCCCTGTTGGCCGACAACGAATCTCCCGCGCAGGAGCCGAGTGTGATACCACAGGTGGGCCTGTCCGAGCAGCAGATCATCCGGTACCTGCTGGACACCTGCGCGACCGTGGACGAGGCCAAGCAGGCGCTGCTGCTTGCCAAGCAGTACTACTTCTTCGTGCCCTGCCACTTTCCGGTGGCGGACCGCTCCGGACGGTCGTTCGTCTGGGAGCACTCCCCCGGGCACAACCGCGAGCACATCGTCGAGCCGTCGGCGAGCGACCGGATGGTGTGCACCAACCATCTGCTGCATCGGTGGCCCGAGATCAGCGAGCTGCCCGATGACCCCCTGCTCGACGGCACCGCCGCGCTGACCTATCAGCGCTACCGCACCCTGCACGGCGCGGTGTCCAAGGGCGCGTTGGTCGATCGGGACGACATCCGGGAGCAGTTCGCGGAGGTGGGCTTCACCGCGCCGGTCCCGATGGCGCGGACCTTCTGGCATGCCATCTACGACCTGGACGACCCGGCGCTTGAGGTCTGCTTCTACCTGCGTGACGAGGAGGGCGTCAGCCGGTACACCGATCCGTTGCGGTTCGCACTGACCGGCTGACCGTCGGACGCCGCCCGCCGACCGGGTAGCGTTCGGGCTCGATCCGGTCACCCGACCGGCCGGCCCGGGCCGGGCACGGGAGGTGGGCGGTGGTGGTCAGGTCCCGCGCCGTCGTCAGGCCGGCCAGCCCCGCGCCGACGACGATCACGTCCACCTCGGCCACCACCGCCCACCTCCCGTGCCCGGCCCGGGCCGGCCGGTCGGGTGACCGGATCGAGCCCGAACGCTACCCGGTCGGC
>JBIOVW010000175.1:0-10018 GCA_044867945.1 Nakamurella sp.
TCGGCGAGTACATGCCGTACCGCTCGTTCTTCCGGCTGTTCTCGGACAAGGTCGACCTGCAGCGAGGCACGTTCCTACCCGGGGAGCGGCCCGGCAACTTCGACATCGCCGGGGTGCAGGTCGGTGACGTCATCTGCTTCGAGGTGGTCTACGACGAGCTGGTCCGGGACGTGGTCGACGGCGGCGCCCAGGTCCTGGTGGTGCAGACGAACAACGCCACCTTCGGCTACACGAACGAGACCTATCAGCAGCAGGCGATGAGCCGGGTCCGGGCGGTCGAGCACGGCCGCAGCGTGCTGATCGCCTCGACCAGCGGAGTGTCGGCGGTCGTCCGGCCGGACGGAACCGTCGAGTCGTCGATCCCGTTGTTCACCGCCGGCTACCTGACCCCGAGCGTCCCGCTGATCGCCACGACAACTCCGGGTACGGTGCTCGGTGGCCCGCTGGAGTGGTTGCTCGCGCTCGCCACGCCCGCGGCGCTGGCGTATGCGGTCGTCGTGGCGCGACGTCGGCGCGGGCAGCACGGCACGTCAGCGCCACCAACAGCAACCGGCACCACCCCGACCGGCGGCCCGGCCGCCGGGAACCCGACGGAGGATCCGACACCGTGAGCCCGACAGGCGACCAGCCGCGCTTCGAACTCGACGTGCCGCACGGCGACCGGGTGCTGGTGATCATCCCGACCTACGACGAGCGGGAGAACCTCCCGCGGATCCTGGAGCGGCTGTTCGCCTCCGTGCCCGACGCGCACGTCCTGGTCGCCGACGACGGCAGCCCGGACGGCACCGGCGAGGTCGCGGACGAATGGGCCACCCGTGACGAGCGGGTGCACGTCATGCACCGCACCGAGAAGGCGGGTCTGGGCGCCGCCTACATCGCCGGCTTCGGCTGGGGCCTGGACAACGGCTACGACGTGCTGGTCGAGATGGACGCCGACGGCTCGCACCCGCCGGAGCAGCTGCCCCGGCTGCTGGACGCGCTGCAGCACGCCGACCTGGTGCTCGGCTCCCGGTACGTGGCCGGCGGCCAGGTGGTCAACTGGCCCAAGCGCCGGGAATGGCTGTCCCGCGGCGGCAACCTGTACTCCCGGTTCGCGCTGGGCGTGCGGATCTACGACATCACGGGCGGCTACCGCGCCTACCGGGCCGAGGTGCTCAAGGCGCTGGCCCTTGACGATGTCGCCTCCACCGGCTACTGCTTCCAGGTCGACCTGGCCTGGCGGACCGTCCGCGCCGGGTTCCGGGTCACCGAGGTGCCGATCACGTTCACCGAGCGGCAGATCGGCGAGTCCAAGATGAGCGGCAGCATCGTGCGAGAGGCGCTGCTCAAGGTGACCGTCTGGGGTGCGCTGCACCGCTGGCACCAGCTCACCGGGGTGCTGCGCCGCAAGCGCTGATCCCACCGGTCCCGCCGACCCACGGACAGCACAACGCCACCTACCCGCTCGGGCAGGTGGCGTTGGACGTGACTGTGGTGCTTGTCCGATCTCAGGAGGCGGTGCGGCGCGCCTTCAGTTCGGCCAGCCGCTCGTTGAGGATCTCCTCGAGTTCCTCGATGGACCGGCGCTCCAGCAGCATGTCCCAGTGGGTGCGCGGCGGTTTGGCCGCCTTGCCCTCCGGGACGGAGCCGTCCACCAACGTGGACGAAAGCCCGTGCATCCGGCAGTCCCACACCGTGGGGACCTCGGCGTCGTCCGCCATCGGGACGGTGAATTCATGATCACGCGGGCAGCGGTAGGTCGCCGTGCGACGAGGCGCCAGATCGTGGTTCCGATCGGCCTCGTAGCTTGTCGAGCCCAGGCGACTTCCGCGCAGGACACGGTCGGCCATGGTGTTCCTTCCTGGCTGGTGGTGCGATGCCACGTGGTGCCGCCGGAGCGGCGATTGACATCCGGTCGTCACCGACAACGAGTCCGAGGCAGGACTCCTACCGGTGGGTAACGCTGGCCGTGCGTGTTTCGTTCCCGGTCCGGCGAACAGTTTGCACTGCTACACGATCTGTCGGTACTACTTGTACTCCGACCCGGTCGGATGCGGATGACCGTCCCACCGGGCAGAAGCGTCCTTCACCCTTTCAGACGCGCGAGCGGCCCTTCCGTCACGCCGGACGCGGTAGTTTTCTTCACCACGTCTGGCCGGTCACTCAGGTTCGATCCAGGCCGCCCCGAGCACACCGGATCGGTAGTGGCGCCGGCACAGCACCTGGTAACGGACGGGTCCGGGTTCCGGATCCGAACCGCCCGCGGTATCCGCGACCATGATCGTCGGGCCCATCCTGGTCAGCCGGCCGTCCACCACCCGCCCGTTGAACCGGCCCGTCCGGCCGCACCAGCAGAGCACCTCGACCTGGACCGGCGCGACCTGGTCGGCGATCTCGAAGAACCTGGCCGAGCCGGGGAACAGGATGCTTCGAAAGTCGGTGGCGATGCCGAACGCGAAGACGTCCACCGCCAGCTCGTCGGCGACCACCCCCAGCTGGTCGACCTGAGCCCGGGTCAGGAACTGCGCCTCGTCCACGACCAGATAGTCCACCGGCGCCGCGTCGCGGACGACGTGCCCGAGGTCCAGGTCGTCGGTCACCTCGAGGGCGGGGCTACTGATGCCGATCCGGGAGCTGATCCGAGCCGGTCCCGACCGGTCGAACCGGGTCAGCAGCAGGCCGCGGCGGGCCTGGCGCACCTGGTTCTCGTGGATCTGCAGCGCCAGGGTCGACTTGCCGCAGTCCATCGGGCCGTAGAAGAACCGGACGCCCCCCGGCCGGGTCACCAGGCGCCGCGTTCGGTCAACACCTGACGCAGCAGGTCCGGGCGGTCGGACATGAGCCCGTCCACGCCAAGATCGAGCAGCCCGCGCATCTCGTCCGGGTCGTCGATGGTCCAGACGTGCACCTCAAGGCCCGTCCGGTGGGCGGTCCGCAGGAAGCCGGACGTGACGATCCTGACCCGGGAGAAAGCCACCGGCACCTGGGCGGCCACCGCCGAGGTGACGAACGGGCGGCGCAGCCGGGCCGCGCGAACGAGCCGGAATACCTCGCGGGGGCCCATCGAGGTGGCGACCCTGGGCCCGACGAGCGCGCGTAGCGAGGCGATCCGCCGATCGGAGAACGAACCGAGGCACACCCGGTCCGCGGCGCCGGTCCGCCGGATCAGGTCGGCCAGCGGACCCACCGCCGGGTCTGCCTTGGCGTCGATGTTGAACCGGGCGTCCGGGAACTCCTCGAGCAGCTCGGCCATCAACGGGATCGGCTCGACGCCGCTGATCTTCGCCTGCCGCACCTCGGCCCACGACAGCGCGGCGATCTGCCCCGGCCGGTCCGTCACCCGACCCAGCGACAGGTCGTGGAACGCCACCAGCTGCCCGTCGGTGGTCGCGTGCACGTCGGTCTCCAGGTATCGAAAGCCCTCGTCATAGGCCCGCCGGAACGCGCGCATCGAGTTTTCCAGGCCGGCCAGCGCACCCACATGCCAGCCGCGGTGCGCGAACGCCCGGGGAGGGTTTCCGTCCAGGTACGCCGTCACGGCGGACAGTTTGACACGGCTGCGGTCCGGGCAAACACTTACCCTCCACCTGAGATTGAGACATGCATGAATGAAGTTGATCATGGCGCGCTGCCGGGTTCTTGCCGCGTGTCGTCGGCTGTCGTCGGCGTGTCGTCGGCACACCCCCATGATCAACTTCGCCGGCGCCGCGAACTCGAAAGTCAGGGGTGCGGCGAGCTGTCCAGGTACGCCAGCACCGCCAGCACCCGCCGGTTGTCGTCCTCGCTCTGCTCGAGGCCGAGCTTGCCGAAGATCGAGTTGGTGTGCTTGCCGACCGCCTTCTCGGTGATGAACATCGCCGCCGCGATCGCCGCGTTGGACCGGCCCTCGGCCATGTGGGAGAGCACCTCGTGCTCGCGGGGGGTGAGCGAGGCGATCGGGGAACTGTCCCGGTGCCGGGACAACAACGCGCCGATCACCTCCGGGTCCATCGCGGTGCCACCGCCGGCCACCCGGTGCACCGCGTCGATGAACTGCGCGACGTCGGAGATCCGGTCCTTGAGCAGGTAACCGACGCCGCCGGTGCCCTGGGAGAGCAGCTCCCGGGCGTAGAGCTGCTCGACGTACTGGCTGACCACGAGCACGGGCAGTCCGGGCAGGTGCTCGCGGGCGGCCAGCGCGGCCCGCAGGCCCTCGTCGGTGAAGGTGGGCGGCAGCCGGACGTCCACGACGGCGATGTCCGGCCGGTGCTCGGTGATCGCCTTGAGCAAGGACGGGCCGTTGTCGACCGCCTCGACCACCTCGATGTCGTGGGCGTTGAGGATCCGGACGATCCCGTCCCGGAGCAGGGCAAGGTCCTCGGCCAGCACGACACGCATCGACAGCCTTCCGGTCGGCGTTGGATCGGCGCCTCGCGAGCTCGGACGACCTACGCCGGGCTGGACACCCGCAGCGCGCAGGGCACCTTGACGGTGACGATGGTCCCACCGCCGAGCGGGCTGGCCAGGGACAGGGTGCCGTCGAACGCGACAAGCCGTCGCTGCACCCCGCACAGGCCACCCTCGGCGGTCAGCTGCGCACCGCCGACCCCGTCGTCGCCGACCATGGCGGTGAGGGTGCCGTCGTCGTGCCGGATCCACACCCAGGTGTGCTGTGCGGCGGCGTGCTTGGCGCTGTTGGTCAGGATCTCGGCGACGGCGAAGTACACCGCCGATTCCACCGGTGCCGGCGGCCGACCGTCCAGCGCGATGTCGACGTCCACCGGCCGCGGGTGGGCCAGCGCCAGAGCCTGCACCGCGCCGGCCAGGCCGCGGTCGGCGAGCACCGGCGGATGGATGCCGCGGACCAGCGACCGCAGCTCCGACAGCGCGGTGGACGAGGACTGCCGCGCTTCCGCGATCAGCTCGGCCGCCGCGGCCGGGTTGCGCGTGACGAGCTCCTGGGCCAGCCCCAGGTTCATGCCCAGCGCGACAAGTTGTGCCTGGGCGCCGTCGTGCAGGTCCCGTTCGATGCGGCGCAGCTCGGCGGCGGAGTGGTCGACGGTGTCCTGCCGGGACGACTCCAGCTCGTCGATGCGCTGATGTAGCCGCTCATCCTGGGGGGCCAGCAGGAGACGGGTGATCGCGGCGTCCATTCGCAGCAGCAGCGGCGAGCCCCACCAGCCGACCGGCAGGAACGGGAAGGAGATGAGCGCGGCCAGCTGCAGCGCGAAGCCGATGGTCTGCACCTCGAACAGCCAGGCCAGGTCGCGCCAAGTGGCGCGGTCGGTGAGCCGGACCCGCAGTCGGACGAACAGGCCGCCCTCGGGCAGCGGAAGATACGGGTCGAGCACGACCGTGCCGAGCACCCGGCCGGCGAGCCGGCGGTGCAGCCGGGCGAAGGCGCGCAGGCAGGCCAGGAACGCCAGCAGCAACGGCAGGCCGATCCAGATCACCAGCAGGCTGACCGCCACGACCAGGAAAGCGATCAGCACGAAGCCGACGATCCGCAGCCCCAGCATCGCGAGCGCGATGCCGAACAACGACCAGCGGTCGGCCGGTCGCGGTTCTGGAAGGCGTGCGGTGTCCATGACACTCATTCTCGCCCGGCACCGGGCGCGGGGGAGTGGGGGTAAGCCCCCGATCCGACCGGGGTAGAGGTCCCGAGCGGCCGAAAACGCGGCACCCACGACGTCATGCCCGGCTCGTCGACTGCCGCTTCGTGGAGTCCCCCGGTCGATCGGCGACGACCCCCGACAGCTCGGCGCTCGGCGCGACCAGGCGACGCTGCACCCAGGTGAGGTTGTCCAGGTACAGCGCGGCCGACCACAGCGTCCGGCCGGCGCCGAGCACGCCCGGCGACCCACCCCGGCACAACACCGCACGGGTGTCGGCGACCACCGTCGTCTCGGCCACCGGATCCGGAGGTGCGGGCAGCGGCGCCACCGCGACCCGCCGGCCGGAGTGCTCCAGCCGGTCCGCCAAACGCCCGAACCAGTCGCGGGTGGCGCCGGCCGAAACGGTCATCACCTCGATGGCCGGTGCGAGCGCCGGCTCCGTCGCCGGCGACAGTTCGGCGACGGCCTCCGCGGTCATCCGGATCCGCCCGGCGCCATTGGCCAGGGTGGTCAGCGCCTCGATCGGAACGTTGCGGGTGCCCCGCTCGAACATGTACTCCCGCAGGGCGTCATCCAAGCGGAGTGCGGCGATCGCGGCGCCCGCCAGGGCGGACCGGAGGTCGTCCGGGGTGGTCGTCGCGCCGGTCACCCGGTCGGTCGCGGCGACCACCGCGTCGGCGGCGCCACGGATGTACTCGGCCAGCGCGGTCCGGATCGCGGCCGCAGCACCGTGCGGCCACAGCAGCACGCCCGACACCAGGGCCGACGCGCAGCCGAACAGCACGTCCTCCACCCGGACCAGCCCGACCTGCCAGCCAGTCGGCGAGATGATGTTGAACAGCACCACCACCAGCACGGTGAAGGCCGCTTGACCGGCGGTGAACGAGACCGCCTCGGGCAGGTAACCGGCGACCAGCAGGGCGATCGGCAGCAGCAGCCACAGATGCCAGGGCGTCGTGCCGACAACGAGCATGACCACCGAGCCGACCACGAACCCGATGACAGTGCCGCTGAGCGCGCGTAGCGCGGTCGACCCGGTGGTCAGAGCGGTGGTGCGCAGCACCGACATCGCCCCCAGCACCACCCAGAAACCGTGCGACACCTCGGTGACCTGGGCGATGGCCACGGCGATTGTCAGGCCAAGGGCGCCGCGCACGCTGTTCTGGAACCACACCGACCGGAGGTTCAGGTGTCCGGCGAGGACCTTGCGCACCGGCAGGAACTGGCCGGTGGCCGCCGCCGGCGGGTTGCGCCCCAGGAGACGGTCGATGAGGGGACGGGCGTCCGCGGCCGCCGACGTGGCCACCGTCAGACCGGTCAGCCGGGTGGTGTAGGCGACCTCGAGCATCGTGGACGGGTGGACGGCGGGGCCCGGCACCGGACCGGTCCGCACCAGCCGGGCGAACGCCTGCGTCGCGACGTGCAGTTGCTGCAGCGTGCGCAGCTGAACGGACAGCTCCTGTCGGGACGCGAAGGAGGGGCGGCGGGGTGCCTGGTCGAGCACGGTGGCCGCGCTGCGCAGGACGGCGACGCAGGCGTCGGTGACCGTCCGCTGCTCGGCCGTTCGGTCCTGGGCCGGGGGTAGTCGGTCGATGACGGTGCGCAGCCACTCCAGCCGATCCGTCAGCCGCATCAGCTGACGGCTGCCGGTCGTCAGACCGACGGGTCGCACGTTGGTCCGCCGGAAGTTCGTGCGCAGCTCGGCCACCGCCGCCCCCGCCACCACGCGGGCCCCCTCGATCGCGGCGGCATCGGCCGAGGAGGACCACACCGCCAACCGGTCGGCCAGCGCCCGGCAGGCGGCCGCGGCGGTCCGGCGCAGCCGGTCGTGATCAGGGGGCGGCCAGACGAAGACGGCCAGCGGAACGGACAGCACGGCGGCGAGCGCCCACCCGGCCAGGCGCGACGGGATCTCGGATGCGGGTGCGGGCACCATCACCGGCAGGATGAAGGTCAGCAGGGCGGCCCGGGAGGCTCCGGCCATGGCCGCGCTGAGCACGCCGCACAACAGCACCGCGAAGCCGATCACCGCCATGCCGACCACGGCCGACGCCGCCGAACCGGAGAGCAGGGTGCCCAGCGCGATGAGCACGGATCCGACGACCAGCAGGCCGGCATAGGCGCCCAGCCGGGCGGTCCGGTTGCCGGGGAAGTCCGCAAACACCAGCAACGCGATGCCGCCGAACGACGCGAACAGGCTCAGCTGCGGCTTGCCGACGATCGTGCCGATGGCCATGCCGATGGTGACGGCCCCTGCGACCTTGACTGCCTTGTGACCCGCGGTGCCGTCGGGATCGTGAGCCCGGATCCAGCCGACGATCCCACGTGCCATGTCCGTCACCTGCCGCTCGACCCGGGGCTGCCGGTCCCCGGCAGGCGGAATCTATCAAGCCACGATCTGTGCCGCGGAGGGTCCGGCCGGGGCCCAGCTCGACACTGGCGCGTGACGCAGGTCACCTCCTGGTCGGGGAAGGATCTGCCTGGGCCGCCCGTTGACTCCAGCGACGGTCCCCGTGGACATGCCCCGGGCTCCACCCCTTTCAGTCGCCGAGAGCGACCACGTGCCGAGAGGCGCATTCCGGGGATCGTCGTATGAACCGCCCGATGCCTCCCGCGTCGGGCGGTTCGTTCATTCTCAGGGCCGGGTGCTGACGATCCCGGACAGGAACTCCAGGCGGTACTCGGGCGGGTGCCGCGGCGATCCGCGGACGGGCACCATCCGGCACGTACCCCGGAACCGGGGTACCGGGTCGGCCCCGCAATGCGGACGGATGACGGCGTCGAAGTACCCGGTGTGCTCGTCGGCGCACGGGGTCAACCCGGCCAGATGCCGGGGCAACAGGACCTCTTCGCCGGAGGGGAACAGCAGGATGAACGTCACCGCCGGCCACTCCGAATGGGCGCGGTCGATCAACTCGTCGATGAGCCGCCGCGCGTGCACGGCCTTTGATCCGCCCACTGTCGTTCCGTTCCGACGCTGCCCCCCGGCCGCGTCCCGTCCACTATGAGTCATGCGCGACCCCGCGGGCTACGGATGGCGATGAGCATTACACCATCGGAGTACATCGAGGCTCCGAATGGGTGGTCATCGCGACTGGCGACAACACGTTCAATCTCCCGACACCGGACATTGATGCCGAGATCGCAGCGATCCTGCGTTTTCGTGCTCACCCGGTTGACCACCTCGGTTGATCGCACGAGTCCGTCGTGGGCCCGACCTGACGGGCGCGGGGCGAACGCCGATTGGGCATGATCGAGCGGTGACCGACACCGGAACCAGCACCCGCGCACGCACGGTCGCGACGTCCGTCGCCGCGCTGATCGATGTCGTCCTGGTGTTGGTCTTCGCCGCGGTCGGCCGCGGCAGTCACGGCGAGAACGTCCTCGGTGGGCTCGCCGGCACCGCGTGGCCGTTCCTGCTGGGTCTGCTCGGCGGTTGGGCGGCCGGACGGCTGGTCGCCCGTGGCGCTTTCGACGCCGGCCGGGTGGTGCCCGCCGGCCTGCTGATCTGGGCCGGGACCCTGGTGATCGGCATGCTCGCCCGGGCGGTGTCCGGGCAGGGCACTGCACCGGGTTTTATCGTGGTGGCGGCATTGGTCCTCGCGGTGTTCCTGATCGGTTGGCGGGCGGTCGTCCGGGTCCGGCGTCGACCTCGGCCGCGGACATGAGGGTCACCGCCCGGAGGGCATCCGGTCGCCGGTGATGTCCGCGGGTCATCACGGAAAGGGCGGCGGCCAGCAGGCACAGCGTCGCGCCGGACAGCCACGCCAGGGTGTAGGAGCCCGTCTCGTCGCGGATCACCCCGGCGGCCAGCGCGGCCGCTGCGGCGCCGATCTGGTGCGCGGCGAACACCCAGCCGAACACCACCGTGCCGTCCGCACCGAAGATCCGTTGGCACAACGCGACGGTCGGCGGCACGGTGGCCACCCAGTCCAGCCCGTAGATCACCACGAACACCACGATGCTCGGGTGGATCGAGTCGGCCAGCAGGAAGGGGAGCACGGCCAGGCCGACGCCGCGGAACGCGTAGTAGGCGACCAGCAGCAAGCGGGGATCGACCCGGTCGGTCAGCCAACCGGAGCCGATGGTGCCGGCGATGTCGAAGATGCCGACCACCGCGAGCAGGCCGGCGGCCGTCGTCGCCGGCATTCCGTGGTCATGCGCCGACGGTACGAAGTGGATCCCGATCAGCCCGTTGGTCGTCGCGCCGCAGATCGCGAACGCGGCGGCCAGGGCCCAGAACGAGGGGACCCGGGCGGCCGTGCGGAGCGCGACGAGGCTGCGTCGGCCGGGCCGACCGTGCACCCGGGACGGCGGGGTCCACCCGGGGTCGGCGCCCAGCGGCGCGACGCCGCGCTGCTCCGGGTAGTCGCGGAGCACCACCAGCAGCACCGGCACGATCACCAGCGCCGCCGCGGCGATCACCAGGGAGGCCGTGCGCCAAC
>JBIOVW010000176.1:0-28283 GCA_044867945.1 Nakamurella sp.
CGGATACGCCGTGGAACGTCTGCGGCTCACCGACTGCCGGTCCTTTCGGTCCGGCATCGTGTTGACCCGCTACCGGGTGTCCTACCAAGTGTCATAGTCGGTCGAGCTTGCGAGGCCGCCATCCGACTCAGCAGGACCGGGCGCAAACAATCCCGCGACGGAGGAGCCGAATTGGTGTGCACGGTCCTGTCGGTCGAGCTTGCGAGGCCGCCATCCGACACAGCAGGACCGGGCGCAAACAATCCGGCGACGGAGGAGCCGAATTGTTGTGCGCGGTCCTGATCTGGTTCGACCCCCGTCGCATCGGGAACCGAACCCATTACGCTCGAACTTCGTCGAGAAACCGCACCACAGGAGGTCCGATCATGGCCCTGGCCGCCAAACTCCGTCGCGCGCCGGTCCGCCTGGCGACCGGCGCCTACATCATGAACTCGGGGATCAACAAGCTCTCCGCCGACGAGGGCACCGCCGCCTGGCTGCACGACGCGGCGTCGGCCGCCTTCCCTGCGCTCAAGCGCGTCGAGCCGAAGCTGTTCACCACGGTGCTCGCGGTCGGCGAGTGCACCGTCGGCGCCGCCCTGCTGCTGCCGGTCGTGCCGGCCGGACTGGCCGGACTCGCCCTTCTCGGGTTGGGTGGCGCGCTCACCGCGATGTACGTCCGAACGCCGGCCTGGCACGACCGGTACCTGCGGCCCACCGCCGAGGGGACGGCGTACGCGAAGGACGTCTGGTTGGCCGGGGCCGGGGCGGGTCTGTTGTTGGACGCGGCACTGGCCGAGTCGCCGATCACCGCGACGGAGTAGCGCGGCCTACGCCCGCTCGTTACTCACCCGGCCAGGTCCGCGAACCGGGAGTAATGCAGCTGGTGGGCCACCGCGATCGTCGTCGTCGGCCCGTTGCGGTGCTTGGCGATGATCAGGTCCGCCTCGCCGGCCCGCGGGTCGTCCGCCTCCCAGGCGTCCGGCCGGTGGACCAGGATCACCATGTCCGCGTCCTGCTCCAGCGAACCGGATTCCCGCAGGTCCGAGAGCATCGGCCGCTTGTCGTTGCGCTGTTCGGGTCCACGGTTGAGCTGGCTGATCGCGATAACCGGCACCTCGAGTTCCTTGGCCAGCAGTTTCATCTGCCGGGAGAACTCGCTGACTTCCTGCTGCCGCGACTCGACCCGTTTGCCGGACGTCATCAGCTGCAGGTAGTCCACCACGATCAGCTTGAGGTCGTGCCGCTGCTTGAGTCGCCGCGCCTTGGCCCGGATCTCCATCATCGTCATGTTGGGCGAGTCGTCGATGTACAGCGGCGCGTCCGAGATCTCCGACATCCGGCGCACGATCTTCTGCCAGTCCTGCTCGTTCATCGTGCCGGCCCGCATGTGCGACAGCCGGATCCCCGCCTCGGCCGACAGCAGCCGCATGGTGATCTCGTTCCGGCTCATCTCGAGCGAGAAGATGGCCGCCGTCTGCCGGTGCTTGACCGACGCGTGCCGTGCGACGTCCAACGCCAGCGTCGAGTTGTGCGTGGGCACCATGGCCCGCCCTGCTAGGTAGAGGTGGTCGGCGTTGTCGACCTGCACGCAACGGACCGGCACACTCGACACCGGCCGCACGTCGACGACGAAGTGCGTCTCGTGGTCCCGGTGCCACTGCGACTCGGCGGAGCAGACCTTGCGTGGCATCCGGGTGAGGCCGGCCCGCGACCGGACGACGATCTCCCACACGGGCGGTCGTGGATGACCTTCATGACTCAGGTACCTCCGTTGCATGGTGGTGGCGCACCCTTGCGCCGTCAGCAGCTCACGGACCCCACAGGCGAGTTCGATGTTGGCGGTGCTCCACCGGTACCGGCCGTGCAGGTCGACCTCGCCGGCCCGGTCCAGCAGCCCCTGAACGAGTGCGGCTCGCTGCTCGGCGGACGCCCGCAGGTAACCGGACGGAATCTGCCGGCGCCGGTGCAAGCCCAGCTCCAGCCACCCGGCTTCCAGGCCGAGCACCTCGAACCGGTCCCGGCGACCGAGCACCCGGACCTGGCAGCCCAGCCGGTCGAACTCCTTCATCACCCATTCGCGGTCGGCGGGATCGCATCCGACGGCGCCGGGCGGCGCTTCCTCGGGCGCGCCCAGCAGATACCCGAGCACCCAGGGGTCCAGCGGCAGCGGACGGTCGGGGAGCCTGAGTGGGGTGCAGGTCGGGATCGCATGGTTGAGCCGCGACCCGGCGTAGACACCGGCGGCGAGCTCGGCCGTGGTTCGTGCGCCACCGGCGCCCGGCGTGCGCTGGGCCGGCCAACCGAACCGGGGTCCGATCCTGGAGTCGAGGCCGGTGCGCGCGGCGAGGTCCCAGGTGCACCACTGGTGATCGGCGTCCGCGACGATGACCTCGCCGTCCGAGAACTCGACCTCGAAGCACGGCCGCCCGACCATCACCTCGGTCGCCGCGACCACCAGGGTCGGGCGCCCGTCGCCGCCGATCAGCTGGTCGCCCACGGCGACCCGGCCCATGGTCGTCCAACCGGTCGGAGTGACCAGCGGGGTGTCGAGGGCCAACGCCTTGCCGATGCCGGGGCGGGCCGCCACGATGATCATCTGCCCGGGGTGGAAGCCGTTGGTCAGGTTGTCCAGGTCCGCGAAACCGGTCGGCACGCCCTTGGCGCGCCCACCCTGCGCGGCGATCGCGTCGATCTCGTCCATGGTCGGCTGCAGCAGCTCCTCGAGGACCACGTAGTCCTCGGATGTCCGCCGCTCGGTGACGTCGTAGATCTCGGCCTGCGCGCGGTCGACGATCTCGTCGACCTCGCCGCCGCCCATCTCGCCGTCGTTGCCGCCGTAGCCGAGCTGCACGATCCGGGTTCCGGCCTCGACCAGCCGCCGCAGGATTGCCTTCTCGGCGACGATCTGTGCATAGAAGGCCGCGTTCGCGGCGGTGGGCACGGCCGCCATCAAGGTGTGCAGGTACACGGCGCCGCCGGTCCGACCCAGCGATCCGGACTTCTCCAGCTCGGCGGCCACGGTGACGGTGTCGGCGGGTTCGCCGCGCGAATACAGGTCCAGGACTGCGTCGAAGATCAGCGCGTGCGCCGGCTTGTAGAAGTCGGCGGAGGTCAGCGCTTCCAGGACGTCCGCGACCGCGTCCTTGGACATCAGCATGCCGCCCAGCACGGACTGCTCGGCCGCCAGATCCTGCGGGGGTTGGCGATCGAAGGATGCCGGCGGTGCGCTGCGCACCGGTCCGTCGGACCACCGCTGATCGACCACCGCCATGCGAGTGTCCCCTCCTGTTCCGGTCCGGTCGGATCCGCCTTCATGCGACTTCGCTGCTCGCGCTGAGAGCGGACCCCTTCGATCGGACATATGTTCTGTCTACCCAGTGGGTACGACAGTGCCGATCATGATCGCCGTTGATCACCGAGGGTGACGGACTCGCGAGATCGGGCCAACCGGCCGATCGGGTGGAGCCGAGCACGCGAGCACGCTAGGGCCAGCCGGAGCCACGTCCAAGCCAGGTGGTGCACAACCTGGGGACAGGGGTGTTGACAACCCGCCGCGGCGCGCACGGAAGTGTCCTCTGACAATGTGCACAGCGTGGGGAAAACTGACTGCCCAGGCGACGACGCCGCAGGTCACAGGGTCGTGCGGGCGGGGGAGGGTGTGGACAGCCATTGGCCGGCCGCTTTCGGCGTGGCGTGCCCGGCGTGTTGCGTTTGCTCCGGCGTGTCCTCCTCGTCATTCGACCGTGACCGTTTCGTCACCGTTTTGTCACCGAGTCCGGTCGGAGTCGTGCACGCCCTGCCCAGCGGGTCCGGCCGCCACGCAGCTACAACGGACGTCGGCGCCGCACCCGGCACCGCCGGCCAGCGCGATTTCCAGCAGCGGTCACCCACCGTCACACGTCTCGTTCTCGGCGAGCAGATTCCTCACGCGTCCGTCACGATCATGGTCGGCAACCCGTCTCGCCGCGCCCGGTCGGCGCGGACCGGCGGCTCCTGGTAAGGGGGTTCACCCACGATGAGCACAGCCGCCTCCGGTTCCTCCGGACTGAGCACCCAGCTCTTCCGGCGCAAGCCGGTGAACCACATGCGCGCCGGGGTCGAGCACGGCGCCGAACTCAAGCGGACCATCGGCACGTTCCAGCTGACCATGTTCGGCGTCGGCGCCACCGTCGGCACCGGCATCTTCTTCGTGCTGTCCGAGGCGGTGCCCAATTCGGGCCCTGCGGTCGTCGTCTCGTTCATCATCGCCGGCATCGCCGCCGGCCTGGCCGCCATCTGCTACGCGGAACTGGCCTCCGCCATCCCGGTGTCGGGATCGACCTACTCCTACGCCTACGCGGCGCTGGGCGAGGTGGTGGCGATGGGCGTCGCCGCCTGCCTGCTGCTGGAGTACGGCGTGTCCACCGCCGCGGTCGCGGTCGGCTGGAGTCAGTACCTGAACAAGCTGGTGGACAACCTGTTCGGCTTCCAGATTCCGGAGGCGCTGTCGCACGCGCCGTGGGACGAGACCCCCGGCGTGCTGAACCTGCCCGCGGTGGTGCTGGTGATCCTCTGTGCCCTGCTGCTCATCCGAGGAGCCAGCGAGTCGGCCGCGGTGAACACCATCATGGTGATCATCAAGCTCTCCGTGCTGGTGATGTTCGTCGTGATCGCCTTCACTGCGTTCGACACCGACAACCTGGCCGACTTCGCGCCGTTCGGCGTCTCCGGCATCGGCGCGGCGGCCGGCACCATCTTCTTCTCGTTCATCGGCCTGGACGCGGTGTCCACCGCCGGGGAGGAGGTCAAGAACCCGCAGAAGACGATGCCCCGGGCGATCATCTACGCCCTGCTGACCGTCGTGACGATCTACGTGCTGGTGGCGTTGAGCGCGGTCGCCGCGCAGCCCTGGCAGGAGTTCGAGGGCCAGGAGGCCGGGCTGGCCCAGATCCTGGAGAACATCGTGGGCAGCACGTGGCCCGGCACCGTGGTCGCCGCGGGCGCGGTGATCTCGATCTTCTCGGTCACCCTGGTGACCATGTACGGGCAGACCCGCATCCTGTTCGCCATGGGTCGGGACGGCATGCTGCCCAGGCAGTTCGCCCAGGTCAACGCGCGCAGCCAGACCCCGGTGTTCAACACCATCGTGGTGGCGATCGTGGTGTCGATCCTGGCCGCATTCATACCTCTGGACAAGCTGGCCGATCTGGTGTCCATCGGCACCCTGGTCGCATTCATCGTGGTGTCGGTCGGCGTGATCATCCTGCGCCGCACAATGCCGGACATCCCGCGCGGATTCAAGGTTCCCGGCTACCCGGTGACGCCGATCCTGTCCGTCATCGCCTGCATCTACGTGCTGTCCGGCCTGTCCTGGATCACCTACGCCTGGTTCCTGGTCTGGCTGGCCGTCGTGCTGGCCTTTTACTTCCTGTGGGGCCGCCGGCACTCCGAGCTCAACCCCGGCGCGAAGGTCGTCGACCCGGACAACCCGATCCCGGGCGGTCACCTGTGACGATCGTCGTCGGATTCAGCCCGGAGAAGGGCGGGCGGGCTGCCCTGGAGTTGGCCGTTCTGCTCGCCCGGTCGGGGCAGCAGGAACCGCTCGCGGTCACGACGGTCACCCCGCAGCACTGGACCACGCCGTCGATGGCCAAGGTCGATGCCGAGTTCCAGGCCTGGGCGACCCAGCAGGGCGAGGCGATCCTCGCCCAGGCCAAGGAGATCCTTTCGGCGAAGGCCCCCGACGTGCCCGCCACCTTCCACCAGGTGGCCGGTCGGTCTGTGCCGTCCGCACTGTCGCAGGCATGCGTGGACGCCGACGGCGATCTGCTGGTGCTGGGATCCTCCCGGGACAGCCGGCCGGGTCAGGTGGTGCTCGGCTCCACGTCCGAGCCGCTGCTGCACTCGTCGCCGTTCCCGGTGGCCATCGCACCGCGGGGGTACCGCGCCCACTGCACCGGCATCAGCCGGATGACCTGCTCGTACTCGGGCGCCGAGGAGTCCGGCGATCTCCTGGTTGCGGTCGCCGAGATGAGCCGGCGGATCGGCGGCACCCTGCGGGTCGTCACCTTCGGCATCCGCGGCCGCACCATGTACCCGCCGGAGGTCGGCCTCGATGCCGAGGACATGATCCTGAACCAGTGGAAGGAGCAGGTCCGGGGACACCAGCGGGACGCGCTTGCGCGGCTGTCCGAACTGGGCCTGCTGCCGGAGTCGGCCACCGCCGAGATCGCGGCCGGGTCGGACTGGGCGGACGCGATGGACGAGGTTGAGTGGCGCAGCGGCGAGGTCCTGGTCGTCGGCTCGTCACCGTTGGGCGCCCTCGCCCGGGTGTTCCTCGGGTCCAGGGCAACCAAGATCATCCGGTATTCGCCGGTGCCGGTCGTCGTGGTGCCGGCCGCGGTTGCCAGCAGGGTCGCCGAGGACGTAGAGGCCGACGCCGCGGCCGAGGGGTGACCTCGGCCGCGCGCGACGAACGACCGGTCAGCCGGCGGTAATCCGCACGGTCAGCTGCGCGGTGACACCCGGGTGCAGCCTGACCGCGACCTTGTGCGCGCCGACGGTCTTGATGTGACCGTCGGTGTCGATGGTGCGGCGGTCCAGCACCGGGCCGCCGACGGCGCGCACCTTGTCGGCGATCTCGGCCGCGGTGATCGACCCGAACAGCTTGGTGCCGTCGCCGGTGGTGCGAGCGGCGATGGTCAGCTTCTCGCCGAGGGCCTCGAGGGCCTGCTTGACCTCGTTCGCATGCTCGGCGCCGCGGATCTCCCGGGCCAGCTGGGCCCGCTTGATCGTGGCGACCTGCTTCTGCGCGCCCTTGGTGGCCACGATGGCCTTGCCCTGGGGCAGCAGGTAGTTGCGGCCGTAGCCGTCACGGACCTCAACGGTGTCGCCTGGGGCACCGAGGCCGGGCACGTCCGCGGTCAGGATCAGCTTCATGATGCGTCGTCCTTCCTGGTCAGCGGGCGGTCGAGGTGTACGGCAGCAGCGCGACCTCGCGGGCGTTCTTGACGGCGGTCGCGATGTCCCGCTGGTGCTGGGTGCAGTTGCCGGTCACCCGGCGGGCGCGGATCTTGCCGCGGTCGGAGATGAACCGACGCAGCAGGGTCGTGTCCTTGTAGTCGATCGGCTGCGCGTTCTCCTTGCAGAAGGCGCACACCTTCTTCTTGGGCTTGCGGATGGGCGGTTTGGCCATGGGATGTCTCCGAAAGTGGGTGAGCGTCAGGAAGATTCAGTCGGCGGGGCCCGACGGCGGTCAGAAAGGCGGCTCTTCCGAATAGCCACCGGAAGAACCGGCCGGCGGCGCGGAGCCCCAGGGGTCGTCGTTCGCCGGGGCCGGCCGGGATCCTCCGCCGGATCCGGATCCGCCGGAGCTGCCGTAGCCGCCGCCACTGCCCCCGTCCGAGCGCTGGGCCCGGTTGATCTTGGCCGTGGCGTACCGCAGCGACGGGCCGATCTCGTCGACCTCGAGTTCGATGACGGTGCGCTTCTCGCCTTCCTTCGTCTCGAAGGACCGCTGCTTGAGCCGGCCGGAGACGATGACGCGGGCGCCGCGGGTCAGCGACTCGGCCACGTTCTCCGCGGGCTGGCGCCAGATGTTGCAGCGCAGGAACAGCGCCTCGCCGTCCTTCCACTCGCCGGTCGCCCGGTCGAAGGTGCGCGGCGTGGAAGCGACGGTGAAGTTCGCGACCGCCGCGCCGGACGCGGTGAAGCGCAGTTCGGGATCGGCGGTCAGGTTGCCGATCACGGTCATGATGGTGTCGCCGGCCATGAGGACTCCTACTTCGCGTCGGGGCGGGTGATCTTGGTGCGCAGCACCGACTCGTTCAGGTTCAGCTGACGGTCCAGCTCGGACACCACCGCCGACGGGCAGGTCACCTTGATGACCGCGTAGATGCCTTCCGGGTTCTTCCTGATCTCGAACGCCAAGCGGCGCTTGCCCCAGATGTCGACGTTCTCCACGGTGCCGCCGCCCTGCCGGATCACGTTCAGGAACGTGTCGATGGACGGCCCGACGGTGCGTTCGTCGAGGTTGGGATCGAGGATGAGCAGCAGCTCGTAGTGACGATGAGCAGTCGAAACGCTCACGTGCACCTCCTATGGGCTTGGTCGGCCACGGTCGGTCCGCGGCAGGAGGGTGAAGCATGGATGAACCCGCCGGGGCCGGGCGGCCGGGCGGGTTCGGGTGGAACCAGACGATGCTACCAGCGGTCGGGGTAGGTCCTGCCCTCAGCCGGACCGTGCCTGCGGGCCGGTCGTGCCTGCGGGCCGGTCGTGCCGGCGGGCCGGTCGTCGGGCCGGTCGTGCTCCCGACCCTGCCCCGGGCCCGCCGTCAGGCCATCCATTTGCCATATTCCGCCCCGTTTTGCCCGGAAGGTGGGCCCAATCTGGCAAATCGATTTCGTCCGGGCGGTTCGCCGGTGCCATCACCCGGTCCAACCGGCTTTGCGCAGCGCGTCCCGCACCCGACGGATGATGCCGTCGCGATCGCGGAAGAAGGTGCCCTTCGCGATGCGGATCACCCGCCATCCGGCCGCCGCCAGGTCGTCAAGGCGAATGAGATCGCGGTCGTACTGATCGGGATCGGTCCGGTGATGATCGCCGTCGTACTCGACGATGGTCAAAAATTCCTCGTAGACGATGTCACCGCGGCCGAGGAACCGTCCATTGTGGTCGAATATTTCGACGTTGAGCCGGGGTTCGGGCAGTCCCGCGGCGACCAACTCCAACCGCACGAGCGTCTCAGGGCGGGACTCCGCTCCGGGGCGCACGAGGTCGAGCGCGAGCTTCGCCCGACGCTTTCCCGGCCCGCGGTACCAGTGGACGCGCTCGGTGAGCTCTTCGACGGTCGAGTAGGGGCGGTCGCCCGGGTTGTATCGAGGCCGCAGGATGAGCGCGTCGCCGACCGCCACCAGGTTGGGCACCGACAGCACGGCACCGAGATGGCAGAACAGGCTGGCCGGGTCGGTCATGGCGATGCCGAACCGGTAGACGGTCCCGACGTCCTGGTCCGTGATCTGGTGCCCGACCACGCCCTTTCGTCGGGGGGCATGGTCGGGAGCGAAGGCACTGATGTGCAGGGGTTCACCCGGCGCGGCCAACGGCATGGGTAGCGGCCAGACCCGTGCGGCGGTGACCGAACTGATCACCGCTCCCTGACTGACCGTGAGCAGTGCGGCCCGGCAGCGAATGCGCAGTGCCTCATGGGGATCGCTCGTGGGATCGGCCGGTCCACCCGCCACGGCGCGCACGCCACGGAAAGGCACGACGAGGTCACTGCCGCGCATTCGCTTGAACGAGAAGCCCACCCAGTGCGGGGTGAACAAGACGTTCCGGAACTCGTCCGGGATCGGCTGTCGGGATGTCACCTCATCACGATGACCGATCCGAGCGGGTCGGCTCGGAGTTGTCCACACCTTGTGCACAGCCTCCGGTCCTCCCGACCATCGATTTGCCATATTCGGCCCTGAATCCGCTTCAATCAGGTCTGAAAGTGGCAAATCGGCGCAGGAGAACCCGCGCGGACGCAGGAGAACCCGCGTAGACGCAGGAGGACGCACCGACGCGGGGACGAGCGCGCCGACGCCGCGTTCACCGTCGTTCACTCCTCGTAGAGTGGGCGCCAAGACCCCAGGTGAGGAGCCCAGCATGCGAGACGCGGTGATCGTCGAGGCCATCCGGACCCCCGTGGGCAAGCGCAACGGCGGACTGTCGGGCGTCCATCCGGTCGACCTGTCCGCGCACGTCCTGCGGTCGCTGGTGGACCGAACCGGCGTCGACCCGGCCCTGGTCGACGACGTGATCTGGGGCTGCGTCAGCCAGGTGGGCGAGCAGACTGCGGACATCGCCCGGTCGTCGGTGCTGGCGGCCGGCTGGCCGGACACGGTGCCCGGGGTGAGCGTGGACCGGCAGTGCGGCAGCTCGCAGCAGGCGGTGCATTTCGCCGCCGCCGGGATCATCGCGGGCCAGTACGACGTGGTGGTTGCGGGTGGTGTCGAGTCGATGTCCCGGGTGCCGATGGGCTCGACGGTGCAGGTCGCCGGCTCGCCGTTCACCGCCAGCGGGTGGGTCGGGCGGTACGGCGAGGTGTTTCCGCACCAGGGCCCCGGGGCGGAGATGGTGGCGCGGCGGTGGAATCTGACCCGCGCCCAGCTGGACGAATACAGCCTGACCTCGCACGAGAAGGCCGCCGCGGCGCAGGACGCGGGCTGGTTCGACGGGCAACTCGTGCCGGTACCGGCCGAACTCACAGGCGGCGAGCCGGTGTCGGTGGACGAGGGGGTTCGGCGGGGCGGCAACCTCGCCGCGATGCAGTCGTTGCGGCCGGCCTTCGCCGCGGACGGTGTGGTCACCGCGGGCAACTCGAGTCAGATCTCCGACGGCGCAGCGGCTCTGCTGATGACCACGTCGGAGCGGGCACGCGAGCTCGGACTCACTCCACTGGCCCGGGTGCACACGGCGGTCCTGGCCGCCGCGGACCCGGTCATCATGCTCACCGCGCCGATTCCGGCGACGCGGAAGGCGTTGCAGCGCAGCGGCCTACGGCTCGACGAGATCGGCGTGTTCGAGGTCAACGAAGCGTTCGCGACGGTGCCCCTGGCCTGGCTGGCGGACATCGCGGACGGCACCGACGCGGTGGAGAAGGCGCTGAACCCGGGCGGCGGCGCGATCGCCATCGGCCACCCGCTCGGCGCGTCCGGGGCCCGGCTGATGACGGCGATGGTGCACCACCAGCATGCGTTCGGCATCCGTTATGGGCTGCAGACGATGTGCGAGGGCGGCGGCCAGGCCAACGCCACCATCCTCGAGCTGTTGTAGACCGCGTAAGCTCGGCCGACTGGAGACCGCGCTGTTCAGCGCCGACTCCAGGCCGGCGGTCCGTTGGCCACGCTCGACATGAGCGGGCTGGGGTCCGCCCCGTTGGCCTGCATCACCCAGAACTGGCTGGAGTTCTCGTCGCCGGTGGACCGGTCGCTGCGGAACACGATCCGGGTGCCGTCCGGTGACCACGCCGGATCCCGGTCGTGCGCGGCGCCATCGGTGAGGGGCTGCGGGTCGCCGCCGCCGGTACCGACCACCATGATCGTCGACCCCTGCCCGCCGGCGACGCTCCGGGAAAAAACGATCCGGCTCCCGTCCGGGGAGAACATCGGTCCGGTATCGGCGGCGGTGCCGTCGGTGATCGCAGTCGGCGGCGAGCTGCCGTCCGCGGGCTGGGTGTAGATCGCCGAGGTCGTCGCGCCGACGGCGTCGGTACCCCAGAACGTCAGCATGGTCGCGTCGGGTGCATACGACACGTCGTTGATGACGGCGAGGCCGGTGTCCACGGTAGCGTGCACGGTCGAGTCGATCCCGATCTCGCTCAGCGCGTAGATCCCCTGGGTGGTCACGCACACCACGGCGAGCCGGGTCTGGTCGATCGGGTTCCAGGCCGGGCGGAAGTAGGTCTGGCAGTCCGCCGGCCGGTTGTCCCACAACACGTGGTCGTTCGTGCCGTCCACGGCGACCGTCCGGATGGTGCCGCTGATGGCGGACGACTGCACGTAGATCACCGAGCCGCGGTCCGGGGAGAGCACCGGCGCCTGGGTACCCGAAGCACCGGTGGTGAGCCGGGCGACCGACTCCAGCGTGCCGGTGTCCACCGCGTACAGGTCGGGCGCGCCGTCGACGACCTGCGGGACGACCACCGCCTGGTCCCCCAGCGGCGTGGCGTGGGGCAGGCCGGCAACCGGTCCGGACGAGGTGACGGTCACCGGGGTCGGGCTCGGCCCATAGGTGAGGCCCGTTGATCCGTTCGGCGTCGAGGTCGCCGTCCCGTTCGGGGGCGCCGCGGTCCCGCCGACCGGGCCACGCAGCACCAGCGCCACCACCGCTGCACCGACCAGCACGACGGCGGCCACGGCCACCGATACCCAGACCCACCGTCGCGACGATCGGTCTGCCGCCCCGGCCTTCGTCACGCCGGGCGTCCGGGTCTGCGGGGAGGTCGATGCGGACCCCACCGGAATCCGGCCGGGCGGCGGACCCGCGGCACCGTGATGCTCACGACCCGACGGCTCCGGCCGGTCCTGGCTGTCCGGCCAGGTGCCGGGCGGCCGGGTGCCGGGGGGCCGGGTGCTGGGCGGCCGCATGGCAGTGCCGAGCGACTCCGGCGGCGGGGCCGTGGGGCGGTTCGGCGGCATGGTTCCGGCCGGCCCGGTGATCGTCGACCGTGACAGCCGGGGCGGCGGTGGTTCGCTCGGCGAATCGACTCCCGGACCGACGGCTCGGTGGCCGGTGACGGTCGTGGTCCGGTCGTCGTCCGGCCGGGCATCGGGTGGTTCGTCCCGGACGGTCGCACTGGTGAGCGCGACGGCGGCGGCCTGTGCCAGCGCCCGGCAGCTCGGGTAGCGGTCGTCCGGGTCCTTGGCCATCGCGGTGGCGACCACGTCGTCGAACCCGACCGGCAGCCCCTCGACCAGCGTCGACGGCGGCCGGGCCGGGCTGTTGATGTGCCCGTAGACGCGGGCGGCGATCGAATCGCCGGGGAACGGCACCCGACCGGTCAGCAGCTTGTACAGCACACAGCCAAGCGCGTAGATGTCCGTGCGGTGATCGAGCGGCTGACCCTTGATCTGTTCGGGAGAGGCGTAGTCGAGGGTGGCCACCACGCTTCCGGTGGTGGTCAACGACGCGATCCGGTCGGCCGCGGCGCCCATCGCCTTGGCCACCCCGAAATCGGACAGGAAGACCTGCTCGGACTCGTCGTCATCGTCGGAACCCGCGGCGAGCAGGATGTTGGCCGGCTTCACGTCGCGGTGCAGCAGCTGTTTGCGATGCGCGTAGTCGAGGGCGGATGCGACGCGGGCGATGATCCGGACCGCCCGTTCCGGCGGCATCCCGCCGTCGTACCCGGCGAGGGCCCGGTCCGCGGTCGTCCCGTCGATGAACCGCATGCTGATCCACAGCTGCCCGTCGGCGGATCCCCGGTCGTAGACCGCGACGATGTTCGGATGGTCGAGCTGGGCGACCGTGTCGGCCTCCCGTTCGAAGCGACCGACGAAGTTGGGGTCGTCGCACAGTTCCGTCCGGAGCAGCTTGAGCGCGTCGGAACGGGGAAGCCGCGGGTGCCGGGCGAGGTACACCGCGCCCATGCCCCCACTGCCCAGCTCACGTTCGATCGTGTAGCCGGCGAAGAGCTCACCCGGCCGCAGCGACATGCCCGGCATTCTGCCAGGGGTCGATCAGGTGTCCGGCTTGCCGGACGGCGCGGTCCGGCGGACGTCGCACCGCTGAACCGACAGAGATTCCGGCCGCGTCGCACGACCGGAGTCTCCGGGCCGCCGGATCGGTCAGCCGAACAGGGCCTGGCACGACGGGATGGCCTGCACGGCCTCGGCCAGCTGCGGGGTGAGCTGCATCTGCGCGACCGGCGAGTTGACAGCTTCGGACTGCAGATCCTGCAGGAGCTGCTGCTGCGCGGCCGTGTCGCCGTCCTCGACTTCCAGCGCGCGCTGGCCGATATCGATGAATGTCTGGCCGAAGTCCTGGAATCCGGCGCTCGTGGTCGCAGCGAATTCCTCGCCCCCCTCGAAGGTGGGTGGCGGGATCGTCCCCAACTGGGCGCCGGTGTCCTGGAACGCCTTGCCGGCCGTGTTCATGGCGTCGTTGAAGGACTCCGCCGAATCGATGTCGCCCGATACCAGCGCGGTCATCGGCTGCATGCCGGAACACATCGTGTCGAACCAGGTCGTCGACTGTGCATCCAACGTGGTGGTATCGCCACCCACCGTCGTGGTGGGCGACGGAGTGCTCACGACCGGCGAGGTGACCGAGGCCGCGGACGTCCTTTCCTCCGAGGTCGTCGCCTCTGAGGTGGCGGCGGACGACGTGGTTGCGGCTGTTGTGGCGCTCGTCGTCGCCGCCGAGTCCGACCCCGAACCACATCCCGCCAGCAGCACCACCGCAGCCGCGACGGCACCGGCCGTCACCCACCCCCGACGAATCGCCACGACGAATCTCCCCACTTTCCGTAATCGGTTCGCAACCGCGCGTGCGGCGCAGGCCCACCCTACGTGCCGTCGCTCGCGGTGTTTCAACACCGACGTCGCACGGCGCAGGAGAACGTCGCGTCACGCATACGACGTGCGACGTCCCCCGAAGGCGTGCGACGTGCCGCACGATTGATCGTGCCTCAGCGGCCGACCGGGAGACCGCCCCGAACGAGCGCGCGGCGGATCCGTCCGGCAACCATGATCGGGTCCTCGAGCTCCGGCCAGGTCCACCGGACGACGTTCCACCCGAGGTCGCGGATCCGGTCCTCACGGATCTTCTCCCGCAGGATGCGATCGCCAATGCTCTCGCCCGGCGCAAGCCCCCGGCCGTACTTCTCCGCGCCGTCGAAATGGGACGGTGCTGAGCAATCCGGTTCCTCCGTCACCGGATTGCCTGGCGCCCCGTCCTGCCGTGCTGGATGGCGGCCTCGCAAGCTCGGCCGACTTGAGCCGACCGTGCGGTACTCCGGCCACCCGAAGTCGCAGTGGGCGCACACCACCCCGGTCCGGCCGCGGATGGCAAGCTGCAGCTCCGGAACCGGCAACAGCTCGCGAGCAATGAGCAACCGACTGCGCGACTCGCCGGCGCTCGCCGCCCGACCGTCGGCGAACAGGATCACCTGCCGCGCGGCCCTCATGCCTCGCCGTCGAGGCGCTCGATCGACCACCGCCTGCAATTGCGCCCGCGTCGCCCGCCCGAGCCGCAACGCGTGATCGGCCACCACGAGTGCATCCTCGAACGACCGGGTGCGCGCGATATCGACCACGGTGCGTGCCGGGGTGGTGACCCGATACCCGTTGACCAGCATGATCTCGTCGGGGTCGATCGGCGCGCAGTACGTGTGCCGGATGGCGGTGCGTCGGCCCGCCGTCGCATCGGGTTTGGTGACGTGCACGGCGCGGCCCGGGATCTGCAGCTGATCGAGGCCGTGCAGGCACGCCGCCGACCCGTGGCTCACCACCAGCTCCGAGTCCGCCACTGCCATCAACGCCTCGATCTGCAGCAGGTGCCGCTCTCGCGCGCCGTCAACGCACGGTCGGTCGAGGACCGCAAATAGGCGCCGGGGCGCAGCGCGATCCACTGCCCTCGCTCCAGGCGACGCCTGATGTCGTCCGCATTGACGCCCCGCGCGAACGCCTCCTCGCGCAGGATCAGGGCGCCCGCCGGCACCGCCGGTGCGCAGTCCGGTGTGCCGGCCGCCGGTTCGTGCTCCGGCGCCCCCAGGTGTTCGGTCATCGACCGACCATCGCGCAGGAATCCCCACCTCGGCAGCCCGTCGAACGAAATGTGGATGGTTCGGCGGCATGGGGACAAGTCCCTGGGTCAGTGTTTGCAGACGTCGCACGTCGCGGGAGAAGGTCGCACCACGCATACGGCGTGCGACCTGCCCGGAAAGCGTGCGACCCTCCCCGAAGGCGTGCGATGTTCCCCCGCGGTGTGCGACATGCCTTGCTGGGACCAGGACTAGGCCCGGCTGAACGGCAGCACCGTGGTCAGCCAGTCGACCAGGGCGCTGGGGTTGCGGCTCTGCGTCCAGACTCGGCCCGGCCCGTTCAGGTCCATGACGAAACCCTCGCCGGTCTTGCCGGTCTGAATCCAGCCCTTGGCCACCTTGCGCAGCTGGACCTGCATGCCGGCGTCGTAGGCGACCAGGTGGCCGGTGTCGATGGTGAAACCCTGACCCGGGGCGAGCTCGATCAGATCCAGCGCGCCGAACGTCCCGGCAACCACCTTGCCCTGACCGGTGCAGTGCACGACGAAGCCCCCCTCGCCGCCGAACAGCAGCTTGGCCCCGCCCCACTTGGTGTCCAGGTTGACGCTCATCTCGCTTGCCAGCCAGGAGCCCTTGGTCAGCACCAGCGGTCGGTCGGGACGGCATTCGATCACTGTCGCGTCCCCGGGGAGCCGGGCCGCCACATCCACCCAGGTCGGCGACTGCGGATGCCCGCTGAAGGTACTGACGAAGAACGACTCGCCACCCAGCGCCGACCGCTTGAGCGCGGACATGAAACCGCCCTGCATCTGCGAGGACACGGTCACCCCGAACGACTGCATGACCATCACCCCGGCCTCGCCGAGGAACTGCTCGCCCGGGGCCAGATGCAGCCGGACGACAGCGAACGACGGGCTGTGACGCAGTTCGACCTGCATGGGCACCTCCGCGAGAAAACCTGATCGGATCGGCGGCCGGCGCCAAGGTCGGCCCCCCGCCACCCTGTCAGGTCAGGCGTCTGACCGCCTCCCGGTACGACAGCGGACTGAGCGTGTCGCGGTGGTCGGCCACGAACGTGCGAACCCACTCGGGGTCGGTCCGTGAGTGCTGGCGCAAGGCCCATCCGATCGCCTTGCGGATGAAGAAGTCGCGGTCGGCGAGGTTCGCCTCGATCACATCCGCCAGCAACGCCGCGTCGGTCGAGTCCTTGGCGTCGAGCTGGCAGATGATCGAGGTCCGTCGCAGCCATCGGTCCTCGTCCACCGACCACCCGCGGACGATCGGCTCCACCGCCTCCGGGTGTGCTCGCAGCGTCGCCCCGACCAGGTGGGATACCGCGTCCACATGATCCCACCAGGCGCCGGTGACGATGATCTCGGTGCACAGCGGCAGCGCCTCCGGCCGCGCACGGGCCAACCGCAGGCCGACCAGGTCCGTCGCCGCGTATCGTTCCTCCCGGTATCCGGCATCCCGCCAGAGCGCCGTTGCGCTGCGGAGCACGTCCTGCACCCCGTCGGGCGGATCCGTGGCGGCCGCCGTTCGCACGATGCGCCGCACCACCGGCACCCGCACACCCAGGAACGGCATCGCCGAGCGCATGTAGGCCTGCATACCGGACGCCCGATCGGGTTCGGCTGCGTGCCGAAGCTCGGCGCGGATGCGCGCGGCCAGTGACGAGGTCACGACCGCGCCCGGGTGACTCCCAGCCCGGCCCGCAACAGGCGGGCGACGAATCCGGCGGAGTCCGACCGGGGGATGATGGCCAGCTGGGTGGATAGCACGTACGGCACGTCGGTCAACACCGCCCGGAGCGCGACCTTTATCGGCAGCGGGTCGCCCGGCACTGTCGGCGCCAGGGCCAGCAGCGTGGCCACGGTACCGTCCAGGGCGGCATCACGGCGGTGGGTGAGCCCGCCCAGCCCCGACGCGTCGACCTCGTGCTGCCAGACATAGAGCACGCTGCCGTGGGGTTCCAGCATCGACACCCACCCCTCGACCCACCGATCGATCCCGCCATCGATCCCGCCATCGATCGAGGTCAGCCCGGACAGCAACAGTTGCTGGCGTTCGAGTGCGATCACCGCGTCGCGGGCGAGGGTGCCGAACAGGGCCTCCCGGTCGGCCCAGTAGGTGTAGACGCTGCCGTGGCTCACCCCGGCGCGGGCCGCCACATCATTCAGGCTCGTGCCCTGGTACCCGTTGACCCGGAACCGGTCGGCCGCCGCCTGCAGGATGCGCTGGACCGTGCCGGCGCCACGCTGGGTCACCGGCCGGCGCAGACCCAACGTTTCGCCAAGCGGGATCGACGGCAACGGGAGGTCGGCCGGATCGTCCCGGTCACCGGGCCACGGCGTGGGATCCGGCGCGAACAGGTAGGGGTGCAGCATCCCGGCCAACGCGTCGGCGAGCGCTGCCCGGGCCACCGGCTCGGACTGACGCGCGTTGAGGAAGGTGGTCCACTGGATCACCGAAATGATGCAGACCGGCACGATGGCGAGCGTCGGCGGATGCGCTTCGGAAAGGGCCAGGCGATTGACCACCGCGGTCTGATAGGCCTGGAAGTTGTCCTGGCCGAGCGAGCCGAGTTCGGGTTCGGTGTACTGGACCTGGGCCCACGACAGGAACGTGCCCGCGTGCCGCTCGTGCATATCGATCATCTGGCCGGTCCAGTCCGCCAGCGCCTCCCGCCCCGCCCGGTCGTCGGTGACCAGTGGGAATCGCTCGGCCAGCGCCTTGAGCTCGACCCCGATCTCGCGCAGGAAGATCGCGAAGATCTCGAACTTGCCGGCGAAGTACTGGTAGACCGCGGCGCCGGAGCGGCCCGTCGCCTCGCCGATCGCCTCCACGGTCGTGGCCTGGTACCCGCAGCGGGCGAACAGCTCACGGGCCGCTTCGATGATCTCCGCCCGTGCCCGCACTCCGTGGGCGGCCAGCGACGGGTTGCGTCCGTACGGTGGTCGCCGCAATGGCCCCGGCTGAGGTCCGATCGCCCCGGGGCGCGGTTCGTCCGGGCGGGCGTCAGCCACCTCGTCCGTTCGCCGCGGCCCGAGGTTGCCCGATCCGAGTTGACCGGTCAGCGGACTGTCCAGGTATCCCTGCCGGCCAGCAGCGTGGCCAGGTCGCCCACCCCGTGCGCGGCGATCGCCGTGTCGATCTGCGCCTGCATTGCCGAACCGTAGGTGCCACGGGTGACGTCGCGGAATACCCCTATCGGGGTGTTGTCGAGGTTGTCGGGGTTGGCCAACCGGGACAGGGCGAACGCGGTGGTCGGATCCACCTCGTGTGCGTCGTGCACCAGCAGCGCGTCCTCGCCGACCTGGTCGACATCGACCACCTCGAGCCTGCCCCGGCCGTTGCGGACCACGCCGCGATGCCCGCCGATGCCGAACCGGATCGGCTTGCCGTGTTCGAGCCGGACGATCGCCTCGTCCTTGCTCGTGGCGTCCTTGAGCGGTTCGAACGCACCGTCGTTGAAGATGTTGCAGTTCTGGTAGATCTCGACGAGCGCGGTGCCCTGGTGCACCGCCGCGGCGCGCAGCACCGACGTCAGGTGCCCCCGGTCCGAGTCGATGGTCCGGGCGACGAAGCTGGCCTCCGCGCCCAACGCGACGGACACCGGGTTGAACGGCGTGTCCACCGAGCCCAGCGGGGTCGACTTGGTCCGCTTGCCGACCTCGGAGGTGGGCGAGTACTGGCCCTTGGTCAATCCGTAGATCCGGTTGTTGAACAGCAGGATCTTCACGTTCACGTTCCGGCGCAACGCATGGATCAGGTGGTTGCCACCGATGGACAGCGCATCGCCGTCGCCGGTGACGATCCACACCGAAAGATCGGGCCGGCTGGCCGCGAGTCCGGTCGCGATGGCCGGCGCCCGGCCGTGGATCGAGTGCATCCCGTAGGTGTTCATGTAGTACGGGAAGCGGGCGGCGCAGCCGATGCCCGACACGAAGACGGTGTTCTCCCGGCGGATGCCCAGTTCCGGCATGAAGCCCTGGACCGCGGCGAGGATCGCGTAGTCCCCGCAGCCGGGGCACCAGCGGACCTCCTGATCGGACTTGAAGTCCTTCGCGGTCAGCGGGGCTTCCGCCTTGGGAATCAGCCTGAGGGCGGGCGCGTTGGCCAGCGACACCGCGGGGGCCCGCCCGCGGGCCGGCCGGACCGGCTGCGTCTGCTCGGTCATCGAGCACCTCCGTTCGTGGCCGTGTTCAGCACCGCCGGGGCCGTCACCAGCACCGGTCCGTCGTCGCCGGACGGTTCGGGTTCGTCGCCGATCCGAATCGACGGGATCGTCGGCGAACCGCCGTAGCGCCCCGCGCTGCCCACGGCTGTGCGGGTGGCCGTGCCGTCGAGCACCGATCGGATCGCGGCGACCAGGTCGTCGACGCGGAACGGCAGCCCACGCACTTGATTGATGCCGATCGCGTCGATCAGATACAAACCGCGGATCAGCAGGGCCAGCTGGCCGAGATTCATCTCCGGGACGACCACCCGGCGGTAGCGGCGCAGCACCTCCTCGGTATTGGCCGGCATCGGGTTCAGGTACCGCAGGTGCGCCCGCGCCACCGGGACACCCTGGGCGCGCAGGGCCCGGACCGCACCGGTGAGCGGTCCGCAGGTCGATCCCCAGCCCAGCACCAGCAGCTCGGCGTTCCCGTCTGGGTCGTCGACGTCCAGCGGGGGCACCTCGACTCCGGCCACCTTGGCGGCGCGGGTGCGGACCATGTGGTCGTGGTTGGCCGGGTCGTAGGAGATGTCGCCGGTGCCGTCCTTCTTCTCGATCCCACCGATCCGGTGCTCAAGGCCGGGCGTGCCGGGCAGGGCCCACGGCCGTGCGAGGGTCACCGGATCGCGCAGGTACGGCCGGAAGCTCTCGCCGTCGTTGGGGGTGGCGGCGAACTGCACCCGCAGATCCGGCAGCGACGCCACGTCGGGGATGAGCCACGGCTCGGAGCCGTTGGCCAGGTACCCGTCGGACAGCAGGAAGACCGGTGTGCGGTAGGTCAGCGCGATCCGGGCCGCCTCGAGCGCGGCGTCGAAGCAGTCCGACGGGGATTGCGCGGCGACGACGGGAACCGGTGCCTCACCGTTGCGCCCGAACATCACCTGCAGCAGGTCCGCCTGCTCGGTCTTGGTGGGCAGCCCGGTGGACGGACCGCCGCGCTGCACGTCGACGACGACCAGCGGCAGCTCCAGGGCGACGGCCAGGCCGATCGTCTCGGCCTTCAGGGCGATGCCCGGGCCGGAGGTCGTGGTGACCCCCAGGCTCCCGCCGTAGGAGGCGCCGAGCGCGGCGGCAACTCCGGCGATCTCGTCCTCGGCCTGAAAGGTGCGCACCCCGAAGTGCTTGAGCGCCGACAGCTCGTGCAGGATGTCGGAGGCCGGGGTGATCGGGTAGGAGCCCAGGAACAGCGGCAGGTTCGCCCGTTCGGCCGCCGCGACCAGCCCGAGGGACAGCGCCTGGTTGCCGCGGATGGTGCGGTACCGACCTGGCGGCAGGCTGGCCGGCTTCACCTCGTAGTTGACCGCGAAGCCCTCGGTCGTCTCGCCGAACGACCAGCCGGCCTCCAGCGCGACCAGGTTGGCTCGCAGGACCTCCCTGCGCCCGGCGAACTTGGTCTCCAGGAAGCGCCTTGTGCTCTCCAACGGCCGGTGGTACAGCCAGGACAGCAGCCCGAGGGCGAACATGTTCTTGGCCCGCTCGGCGTCCTTGCGGCTGACGCCCACCTTGGCCACCGCGTCCACGGTCAGCGAGGTGAGCTTGACCGGATGCACCAGGTAGTCGGCCAGGCTGCCGTCCTCGACCGGACTGACGGCATACCCGACCTTGGCCAGGTTCCGCTTGGTGAACTCGTCGGTGTCGACGATGATCGTCCCGCCCCTGGGTAGGTCCGCCAGGTTCGCCTTCAAGGCAGCCGGGTTCATCGCGACCAGCACGGTCGGCGCGTCACCCGGGGTGACCACCGTGTGGTCCGCGAAATGCAGCTGGAACGCGGAAACGCCGGGCAGCGTGCCCGCGGGCGCGCGGATCTCGGCCGGGAAATCCGGCAGGGTGGACAGGCTGTTGCCGAACGCGGCGGTCTCGGAGGTGAAGCGATCGCCGGTGAGCTGCATGCCGTCACCGGAGTCGCCGGCGAACCGGATGATCACCTCGGAGAGGTTCTTGACCGGCTTGTTCGCGGTTCTGTTCGTCATGGATACATCTCCTGGGTCAGGTCGTTCGCTGCGCACTCGACCACGGCAGGCACCTGACCGACATCAACCACGCAGTCCGGCGTCGTCCGACGACGCCGACCGGCAAGCCGGCCCCGGCGGATTGCCACTGCACAGGATGTCACCATTCCGACGCGCTCGTGTCCGCGCCTGCGCTGTCGGACGGCCGCCCTACGCTCACCCCGTGCCGAGCCGCCCCCAGCATCCTCCCGCCGCCGAACCGGCATTGTCCGACGGCCAGAAGCTGATCGAGCTGATCCTGGGCTCGGAGGACTGGATTCACCGGCAGGTCGAACGCGTCGACATCCAGCCCACCGGGGACGCCATCCACCACGTCTCGGTGGACCTGACCGTCCCGGCGGACCTGGTGCTGGCGGGCTCCCGCGGGGCGATGGTGGTGCCGGTCACCCTGCTGCAGAAGGGTCCGCTGAGCTGCTTCAGCGTGGTCGGTCCGGAGGAGCTGCCCGTGCCGCTGCTGGAGTCCGGCGCCAACAGCCGGTTGTCGGCCACGTTCCTGCGGGCGCTGGGCGCGGCCACCTACGGCTACGCACCGGCGGACGAACCGATCGAGGTCGGCCTGCTGATCGCCGACATCGTGTCCACCGACCGGCGGCGCGGCCGGCTGGCCACCGACCGGCTGCGGCAGTTGCTGGGGCACCGCACCGATGGTCCGGTCGACCCGGTGGAGGTCGCCACATTCTTCTCGATGGCCGAGGTCTTCGGCCGCTGCTTCCTGATGGCCATCGAGCTGGACGCGTCGCTGGCCGGCCGCCGGTGCGTGGTGAAGTTCTCCTACCTCGACACCCGCAACGATCCGCACGACCGCCCGCTTTACGAGATGAGCTGGGACTTGGAGCATTTCGGCGTCGCCGGAAGCTACCATTTCGAACTGCTCAGCCCGCAGCTGCTGGAGATCAGGTCGCTGACGTTGACCGAGGCCGTCGGGTCGGAGGTGCACCGCACGTCGGCCGAGCTGCCGGCCGAGGGGGTCAGCACCGGTCATCTCGCGGTCCGGCCCCGGGCCCGGCTGTCGACGGCGGCGGTGGTGGTCGGGCTCGTGCCACGTCGCTACGGCGTGGTCAGCCAGAGCTTCGCGGTGGTGTGGCTGGCCACCGCGACCCTCGCGGTGGTCGTGCTGGGCCGGATCCTGCGGGACGCGTGGCTGCCCGGTGCGGTCGTCGCCCCCAGCACGCCCGCGATCCTGTCCGCGGCCGGAGCCATCGTGCTGACGTGGATCGCCCGCACTCCCGAGGACCGCATCGTCGCCGCCGTCCTGCGCCGGCCACGGCGGCACCTGCTGGGGGCCGGCGCGTTGTTGATCCTGGCCGGCCTGTACATGGCTGTCCCCATCCCGGAGCCGGTCCGGTCCGTGGGCTGGTGGGCGTTGCTGCTGGCGGCCGTGGGTGTGGCGACGGCCGCCACGGTTCATCGTCGGCGCAGTCGGCCACGTCGTCGCGGAGAGAGACCGCGCTGAACAACCCGGCTCCCCCGTCGCCCGGTTGTCTGCGCCCGGTCCGCCTGTGCTCGATGGCGGCCTCGCAAGCTCGGCCGACTCCCGGACCGCATCCGCCCGATTCCACCGGTCCGGTCGTATGCTGGTGACGGATCGCGGTTGGAACGGACCGGACGAACCTAAGGCAGCCCCAGCGAAGCTGGGACGAGCCCCCAGCGGCGAGGTGTGAAAGGACGGTGGTCCGAATGGGCGCCGACGACACCGGCCCGGCCATCGCCGACTACCTCGAACCTCCGGGCCCCGACGTCGCGCGGTTCGTCTACCGCGGCCGCACCGGCGCACTGGTCGGCCGCAGCTCCGGGATCAGGGACGTCGCCGAGGCCCGCAAGGTGATCGCCTCGCTGCGTGCGAAGGCCGCCGCGCTGTCCTAGGCCCACTCATCCCCGCTCGGGCACCGGTTCGTTGGACAGCGGGTCATCACCCGGGTCGCCCGTCGACCCGACGGGCGACCCGACGGTTGACCGTCGCGCCCACAGCGCGGGTAGCGAGGGCAGCGTGAACCGGTCCGGCGCGTCCTGGAGCACCCCACCGGACGGGTCGTCGTCACCGGCCATGCGGACCGGGTCGCCCTCAGGTCGCAGCACGTCCCGGATGACCAGGTAGACGAGCATCAGCACCAGGGCGTCCCGCACCAGGGCAGCATTGATGAAGGGGTAGATGGACAGTCCCTTGTTCGCCTCACCGGCGAACGAGAACATCAGCAGCACCCAGACGATCGCCTCGGACGCCTGCCAGAGCAGCAGGGGCCGCCATCGTGGCAGTGCCAGCACCGCCAGCGGCAGCAACCACAGCGAGTACTGCGGCGACCAGACCTTGTTAGTCAGCAGGAACGCGGCCACGACCAGGAACGCCAGCTGGGCGAACCGGGGCCGGCGCCGCGCCGACAGACCGAACCAGCCGATGGCCAGGCAGGCCAGCGCGAACAGCACCAGCGACAGCAGGTTGACCAGGGTCGGGCTGTCCGCCCCCGGCGCGGCGTCCCAGATCGAGGAGCGGGCCAACGTCGCGTAGATGAAGTACCAGGAGTCGTACTCAGGTGGGCGCTCGGAGTTCAGCCGGATGAACTCGTACCACCCGGCGGGCCAGGCGAGCATGACCGGGACGTTGATGATCAGCCAGGTCGCCGCCGCGGCGACGGTGGTGCGGGTCCACTCACGCATCTTCCCGGTCCGCAGGCACAGCACGAGCAGCGGGCCGAGCAGCAACACCGGATACAGCTTCGCCGCCGTGCCCAGCCCGAACAGCACCCCGGCCAGCAAGGGCCTGCCGCGGGCCCAGGACAGCATCGCCGCCGCGGTGAGGGCGATGGGCAGCAGATCCCAGTTGGTGAACGCATGCACGATCAGCAGCGGCGCCAGGCACATGATCGCGGTGTCCCAGATCCGCCGGTGGGCGATCCGCGCAGTGCTGGAGACCGCCCACAGGTAAAGCAGGCCCAGCGCGATCGCGCCCACGGTGAAGTACGCGCCGACGTCCAGCGGGTCCGGCAGCAGCGGGGTGGCCTTGGCGATGGCGAGGTAGCCGTGCGAGATGCCGGAGATCAGGTACATCCAGAACCCGGTCAGCACCGGGTACTCCATGTACCGGACCTCGCCGTTGTCCAACCAGCTCGCCTTGTAGGGCAGGGCCCCGATGTCCAGTTCGTGGCTGCCGTACAGCGGGACGACGTCGGTGTAGCAGGCGGTGATCCACGGCCGTTGGCCGCCCTGATCCAGGTTCCCGTCCGCCCCGGTCTGGATGCAGGCGGCCTTGAACAGCCAGCCGCCGATGAGGATCGCGATCGCCATCAGCAGGCAGACCCGCAACGGGGTGATGATCCGGTTCCGGCCGACCTGGGCGTGCCTGCCCAGCGGCCCGCCGATCAGGGCGGCGGCCCGCCGCACGGTCGGGTCGGTCCAGGTGGGGACGACGCGCTCGGTCGGCGAGAGTGACGCCGAACGCGGAAGCTGATCGGCCTCCGGTGCCGAACCACCGTCGCCGTCGCCCGGCTGCGCGGCGTCGTCCGGTGGGGTCGCTGTCACGGCGCGATGCTACTGGGAGGGCGCTGAACAATCCGGTTCCTTCGTCACCGGATTCCTTCGGCGCCCTCCCCCTGTCTCGATCGGCGGCCTCGCGAGCTCGGCCGACCGGTAACACCTGTCCGACCTGCTCGTACGCTTGGCACCCATGCCGTCCGAGCCGGATCCCCACAGCGCTACCGGCGGCCGGCCGGACCCGCCCCTGCGGGTGCTCGGCCCGATCGAGTTGGCCACCGGGACGGCCGCTCTCGCGTCGGCGCGGCTGCGGCGGGCGGTGGGACTGCTCGTCATCCACACCGGTTCGGTGCTGACCACCGACCGACTTGTCGACCTGATCTGGGATCGGGAGCAGCCGGCCAATCCGGACGCGGCGCTGCACACCCTCGTCTCCCGCCTGCGCAGCCGGCTGGTCGCCGCCGGCCTGGCCGACCGCCTGCTGACCCGACCGCCGGGCTACCTGCTGTACCTGCGGCCCGGTGACTGCGACGTCCTGACCTTCACCGACCTGATCGACCGGGCCGCCGAACAACTGGACGCCGACCCGGCCGGCGCGGACGAGCGGGCGGCGGCCGCCCTGGCGCTGTGGCGGGGGCCGCCCTATGCCGAGCTCGCCGATGTGGAGGTCGCCGCGGTCGAGTCGGCCCGGCTGGCCGAGTACCACTCGGGGGCGACGGAGGTGCGCACGCAGGCCGCCCTGTCGCTGCACCGACCCGACCGGGCACTGCTGCTGGCCGAGCAGGAGATCGCGGCAAACCCGCTGCGGGAGGGGCCGCGGCGCCTGCAGCTGCTGGGTTTGTACCGGCTGGGCCGTCACCCGGATGCGCTGGCCGCCTTCGCCGACTTCCGCCGGATCCTGGACGACGAGCTGGGCCTTGCGCCGTCGGCCGAGCTAGCCGAGTTGCAGCAGCGGATCCTGCGGCACGATCCCGCCCTCGACGCGTCGGCGGGCCGGCCCGGCCCGGTGCGGGCGGGCGGAGCGCCGCCGTTCCCGCCGGCTCCACGCGGGTTGATCGGACGCGAGGACGAACTGGATGCGCTGTCCGATTTGCTGGTCGCATCCCGGGTGGTGACCATCTGCGGACCGGGTGGGGTCGGCAAGACCAGGCTGGCGTTGGCCGCGGCCCATCGGATCGGCGCGTCCGGACATTTCCCGGATGGCGTCATGCTGGTCGAGCTGGCCGCGGTCCGGGTCGGCGACCCCGTGGCCGATGCGCTGGCCACGACGCTCGGCGTGGTCCCGACCAGCGGACTGACCGGCCCGGAGCGGCTCGCCCAGTACCTCGGGCCGCTGACCATGTTGCTGGTGCTGGACAACTGCGAGCACCTCGTCGACGACGTCGCGGCGCTGATCGGGGGGCTGATCGACCGCTGCCCGGGGCTGACGGTGCTGACGACGTCGCAGGTCCTGCTGGACATCCCGGACGAACAGGCGTTGCCCTTGGATCCGCTGCCGGTCACCGCCGACGGGTCCGAGCCGGCCGCCGCCATCGAGCTGTTCCTGGCAAGAGCCCGACGCGCCGATCCCCGGTTCGATCCGGATCAGGCGGACCGGACGGCCATTGCCGAGGTCTGCCGGCGGCTGGACGGTCTGCCGCTGGCGATCGAGCTGGCGGCCGGGCGGATCCGGCATCGCACTCCACAGGACCTGCTCACTGGGCTGGACGACCGCTTCGACCTGCTGCGGGGCGGCCACCGGCTGGCCCCGGAACGGCATGCCTCGCTGGCCGACGTCGTCGGCTGGTCCTACGACCTGCTCGAGCCACCCGCCCAGGATCTCTTCGACCGGATCTCGGTCTTCCGTGGCGAGTTCGGCCCGGCCGAGGCCGCGGTGGTCGCGCAGCGGTCGGTCACCCGCGTCCTGCTCGACCTGGGTGCCCTGGTCGACCGGTCACTGCTCTCCTCGATGCGCGACCCCGACCGCCGCACCACGGTGTTCGTCCAGTTGGAGACGTTGCGCGAGTTCGGCGCGCAGCGGTTGGCCGAGTCCGGCCGCACCGAGGCGGTCGCCGGGCGGCACGCCCGGGCGATGCTCGAGCTGGTCGACGGCGGCCGGACCGCGGTCGACGGCGAGGATCTGGGCGACTGGGTCGGCCTGGTCGGCGCCCGCTTCGACGACCTGCGGGCGGCCCACGCCTGGTGCCGGCGACACGACC
This sequence comes from Nakamurella sp., assembly GCA_044867945.1. Lineage (GTDB taxonomy): Bacteria > Actinomycetota > Actinomycetes > Mycobacteriales > Nakamurellaceae > Nakamurella. The sequence goes on from JBIOVW010000176.1 coordinate 27,103, forward strand.
CGGAAACGTCCCTGCGGCTGCTGGCCGGACTGATCGACTGGTTGGAGTTCCGCCCGACGGGGGAGCTGATCGATTGGGCCGATGCTGCCACCGCCGATCCGTCGATCTGGGCGGGCGATGCGGAGCTGCGTCGGCTGGCGGTCACCGTGCTGGCCCTGGCGGCCGCGGGCGAGCGGTTCAAGGGTGACCTGGCGGGCGCTGCCGCCCGCGCCCGGGCCGCCACCGGGCTGATCACCGATCCGACCGACCCCACCGGGCGATACCCGTGGTACGTCCTGGCCGAGACGGCCCTCTATCAGGGCGACCTCGACTTGAACGCGGCCGCGGCCAAGCGGGCCCGCGGGCTCGCGGAAGCGGCGGGCGACGTCCTGCGGGCCCGTTGGTGCGACATGAACGAGATCCTGGCGCAGGCCTACAGCGGCGACCCGGCGATCGCGGCCCGCCGGGCGCAGGACCTGTTGGCCCGGACCGACCTGACCCCGATCGCCCGGGCCTGGTCGCGATACGCCCTGGGCGAGGTGCTGATGGACTCCGAACCTCGCCGGGCCGCGACGATGCTCGACCGGGCGGTGACCGATGGCCGCCGGCTCGGTGATCGGTTCCTGGTCGGGGTGGCCCTGCTGTCGTTGGCGTCCGTGACGGCGCGGCACGAGGACCCGGCGCGGGCGGTCCCGCTGTTCGCCGGGGTGATCGAGCATTGGCACCGGCTGGGTAACTGGACGCAGCGGTGGACGACGTTCCGCACGGTCGCCGAGTTGCTGGCGCAGGTCGGCGACCTGGAGAACGCGGCGCTGCTGATGGGTGCCTGCCGCCGGGCCGCTCCCGTCGCGGCGTACGGGCCGGACGCCCGGCGGCTGGACGAGTTGGCCGACCGGCTGCACGGGCAGCTGGGTGCCGCGACCGCGGACGAGCTGGCCCGACGCGGCGAGGGGCTCACCGCGGACGAGGTGGTCGCCCTCGTCCGCGACGCCCTGGACCGGGCCGGCGGTCATCGCGATTAGGGTGCGGCTCTCCTGGAGGGACGGATCCGAGCGAGGAGCCGCGGACGGCCGACGACGCCTGGCGCGTTCAACAGCGTTCCGCGGGCGATTTCCGCACGGCCGATGCGGTCGTTGCGGGCCCTGGGCGCTGACGAACCACGGCAGCCGGTGCGGGCGTGTCGAGTGAACCGTGGTTGCGCA
>JBIOVW010000177.1:0-3748 GCA_044867945.1 Nakamurella sp.
CAGCAACTTCGTCCGCCGGGGCGTTGGGTCGGCCTCGGCCGCACCCAGCGCCGCGGCCGACCAGGAGTCCCGCTCGCCGTCGGGGATTTCGGGGGTCTCACCCCAGGCGGCGGCCGCCGCACTGGCCGGCAGCTGCGGCCGGATGATGGTGCAGCTGTGCGCCGGCTACGCCCAGGCGGCGCAGACCGGGCGAATCGGTCCGGAGTTCTCCGCGCTGCTGGACCGGTCGAGCCCGAAGTCGGTGGTCGGCAACATCACCGCTCCCACCCTGCTGGTGCAGGGCGAGAAGGACACGCTGTTCCCGCTGAGCGAGGCGGACGCCAACGCCAGGGCGATCGCCGCGAACGGCACGACTGTGGCCGTGACCTGGTACAACGGCGGTCACGACAGCAGCAGCACGCCCGATGCGGCCACCGAGGCGCGGATTACCCAGTGGTTCGAGTACCACCTGGCCGGGATCGGGCCGCAGCCGTCCGACGCGTTCCGGTACACCGTGGACGGCCCGATCAGCGACACCGGCAACGCCCGCAGCCGCACCCTGGAGGTGCCCGGGTACCCCGGGCTGACGACCGGGTCGACCACCGACCGCACCTCCATCCTGCTGTCCGGCGATCCGCAGTTCGTGGTCAACCCACCCGGCGCGACGCCGGCATCGATCTCCAGCCTGCCCGGCATCTCGGGGCTGGCATCCACCGCGTTGTCCACCTTCGCCGGCGGCCTGCCCGGCCAGACGGCGAGGTTCGAGTCCGCGCCGTTCGACACGTTGACGGTGCTGGCCGGTACGCCGCGGGTCACCGTGACGGTGTCGAGACTGCCCATCCCGGGCGCCGTCGGCGAGGCCGATCCCGACGCCGCCGACGAGGGCGCGGTGCTGTACGGGTCGATCGCCAAGGTCTCCCCCGGCGGCACCCGGTCCCTGGCCGGCGGGGCGGTCGCGCCGATCCGGTTGACGAATCTGCCGGCCGACGGCTCGCCGGCCACGGTCACCGTCAGCCTGCCGGCGGCCGCGCTGCAGGTGGAGCCGGGTTCGACGCTGGAGGTCGGCCTCGCCACCACCGACCAGGCCTTCGCCGGACCCACCGCGCCGGCCGCCTACCGCATTGCCCTGGCCGACGACACCGGCAGTGACCCAGGCGGCGGCTCGGCGCTGTCGGTCACCGGGGTGAACGCGCCCGAGGTCGGCGGAGAGCGGGTGTCCGGGCCGGACATTCCGGTGTTCCAGCTGGTCGGGCTGATCGTGTTGGCGCTGATCGTCGCGCTCGCCCTGATCTTCGGCGGGCGGGTCAGGTCCCGCCGGTCCGACGTGGACCCCGCGCTGGTCGACGCGCCGCTGTCGATCAAGGGGCTGGGTAAGTCCTACCCCGGCGGAGTGAAGGCGGTCACCGACGTCAGCTTCCGGGTGGAGGCCGGCCAGGTGCTCGGCCTGTTGGGGCCGAACGGCGCCGGCAAGACCACCACCCTGCGGATGGTGATGGGTCTGATCACCCCGACCGAGGGAGAGATCCGGGTGTTCGGCCATCGGGTGAAGCCGGGATCGCCGATCCTGTCCCGGATCGGCAGCTTCGTCGAGGGCCCCGGGTTCCTGCCCCATCTGTCCGGTCGGGCCAACCTGGAACTGTTCTGGAGGGCGACCGGCCGGCCCGCGCAGGACGCGCACCTGACCGAGGCGATGGAAATCGCCAATCTGGGCAGGGCGATCGACCGCAAGGTACGCACCTACTCCCACGGCATGCGGCAACGGCTGGCCATCGCGCAGGCGATGCTGGGCCTGCCGGAGCTGCTGCTGATGGACGAGCCGACCAACGGGCTCGACCCCCCGCAGATCCATGCGATGCGGGAGGTGATGCGCCGGTACGCGGCCACCGGCCGCACCGTGCTGGTGTCCAGCCACCTGCTGTCCGAGGTGGAGCAGACCTGCACCCACGTGGTGGTCGTGCACCTGGGTAGGACGATCGCCTCCGGGACGGTCGCCGAACTCGTGTCGACCTCCGGCGAGATGGTGTTCGACGTCGACGACCAGGACGCGGCCGAACGGGTGCTGCGCACGATGGCCACCGACATCGAGCGCACCGAGGCCGGGGTGCAGGCCGACCTGGGCTCGGTGCCGCCCGCACAGGCGGTGTCGGCGCTGGTCGCGGCGGGGATCGCGGTCGGCTCGGCAGCCCCCAGGAACCGTCTCGAGGACGTGTTCCTGGCGATGGTCGACGCCTCCGGCGCGGCCGGGTCGTCCACCGACCATCCGTCGGCCGGCACCGGCGCTCCCGGCCGGGGCGGACGCTCCGGGAACGGCGCCCCACCGACGTCCGGCCCGGAGTCGCGTACCCCGGTCGCCAGCCACCAGGGAGGCCACCAATGAGCCCGGTGCACCACGACCACTCCGCCGACACCGCCGTCGCGGTGATGAAGACGGTCCGGGACACGGTGCCGGTCAGCTCGGACGGTACCCCGGTCGGATTCAGCGCGAACCGGACGCTGCGGGTGCGGGTGGAGCTGAGCCGGCAGCTGCGCCGGCGGCGTACCCAACTCGCGCTCGGGTTCATGGCGCTGCTGCCGGTCATCCTGGTGATCGCGTTCGCCTTCGGGACCGGGTCCGGTGGGCGCGGCGCGGTGAATCTTGTCGATCTGGCGACATCAGGCTCGATCAACTTCGCGTTGGTGTCGCTGTTCTTCTCGGCCAGCTTCCTGCTGATCGTGGTGATTTCGCTGTTCTTCGGCGACACCATCGCGTCCGAGGCGTCGTGGTCGTCGTTGCGCTACCTGTTGGCCATGCCGGTTCCGCGGGTCCGGTTGATCCGGCAGAAGGTGCTGGTGGCCGGGCTGCTGTCGCTGTTCGCGCTGCTCGTCCTGCCGATCAGCGCGCTGACCGTGGGCGGGTTCGCGTACGGCTGGAACCCGCTGTCCACCCCGGTGGGTGAGCAGTTCAGCTTCGCCGAGGGGCTGCTGCGCATCGGCCTGATCGTCAGCTACGTGGCGATCCAGCTGACCTGGGTGGCGGGGTTGGCGCTGATGCTCTCGGTGCTCACCGACGCCCCGCTCGGCGCGGTCGGCGGCGCGGTGCTGATCTCGATCCTGTCGCAGATCCTCAACCAGATCGACGCGCTGGGCGACCTGCGCAACTACCTGCCGACCAAGTACGCGTTCGCCTGGACCGGCGCGCTGGTCGACCCGATCCGCTGGGACGACATGGTCCGTGGCGGGTTCCTGAGCCTTGCCTACGCGGCGCTGTTCGGGACGATCGCGGTGCTGCGCTTCCGCCGCAAGGACGTCACAAGCTGACAGTCAGCCCTGGCCCGGCGCCCGCAGGGATGAGCGCAGGGCCGTGGTGAGAAGTCGAGGTGCCAGTTTCGGCCCTGCGACCGGCGATCCGGGGGCCGGAAGTGGCACATCGATCGCGAACCCGCGCGCATGACGGCGTCGGTGTGAACGCCCGGGACGACTTACTCCACCAGGCCGTCGCCTGGTTCGCCGAACACGGCATCGGCGATACCAGCATGCGCACGCTGGCCGCCGAACTCGGCACCAGCGGCCGGATGCTGCACTACCACTTCGGCTCCCGCGAAGGACTGCTCGCGGCGGTGGTGGAGCGCGTCGAGCGGGGTGAGCAGGCGGTGCTCGCCACCTACCTGGCGGACACCGACGATCCCCTCGAAGCCGGCGCCCGGTTCTGGCCGCACGTCGCCGACACCGCGCGGACGTCGCCCCGCCGCTCTTCGAGCTCACGGCGCACGCCATGCATGGCCGGGTCTAC
>JBIOVW010000178.1:0-2187 GCA_044867945.1 Nakamurella sp.
CTCTTGCCCGACGACAGCGTGAAGTTCACCTCGCGCTGCTCGTCACCGGCGATCGGGAACGTGTAGGCGGTCTCGACCAGCGCGACCGCGCCGTTCGCGCATTGCAGCGTCATCGAGGATGGGCGGCGGACAGCTCGACCTGTGTTCGTTCACGGAGGCTGGTGGTCACGTCGGCGATGCTGCCATCCCACTCCGACAGTGCCTCCGCGATGGCATGCTGGCTGCTCGTGGCCTCCAGCTCCGTCCGCGCGGCGACCGTCGACGATGCCCGCACGATCGCCGAACTGCAGCTGTCGATATGGCGGCAGGCGTTCGTGACGGTCCTTCCTCCCTCGTCCCTGGACACCGATGCTTCCGCGCACGCCGAATCATGGAAGGCCCGGATCGAACAGGGTGGCCCGGTCATGCTCGCGGTCGAGGGCGGCGAAACGGTGGGATTCGCCGCGATGCACACGTCGGTGGATCCGCGGAACCTGCTGGAGCCGGTGGGCGAGATCGAGGTGCTGCACGTTGCGCCGCGGTGGGGTCGTCGAGGCCACGGCGGCCGACTGCTGGTCTCCGCGGCGGCCGAGCTGCGCCGGCGAGGCGCCCGCACGGGATGGTGGTGGATTCCGCAGGTGGACACCGCGACCGCCCGCTTCCTGGCGGCGGCGGGCTGGGCCGAGGACGGGGTGCGTCGCGAACTGGACACCGGCGGCGCCCCGATCATCGAGCTGCGCTGGTCGGGGACCCTCGACCTGGTGGCCATCTGACCCGCCCGTCTCCCGCATGTCAGCCGGGGCGCGGCTGATCGGGGTCGCGTTTCCCACGGCCGAACGCGTCCGACAATCGCATCGGCCGGCTCGGACCGGGCAGCGGCGGCGCGGCCGTCGGCTGCAGGGCGGTGGTTCGCCCGGCGCGCAGCCAGTCGGCGAATCGGTCGTCCCCGTCGGCCAAGACAGGCCCGAGCACGGCCGCAAATACGATCAGGAACCCCGCGCCGGTGAACCAGGTGACGAACGCCAACGCCACGCCGAACGCGCCGGACTGGGCGTACTGGCTCATCGGCATCCACACCGTCGCCGCGAGGGTGTAGAGCCACATGCCGACGCCGGTCAGCACGGCGGTCGGCAGCAAAGCGCGCCATCGCACTTCGCCACGGGTCATCAGGCGTGCGGTCCACCACCACAGGCATACGGTGCCGAAAAGGCCGAGCGCCCAGACGATCCCGCCGCCGATCGGGCTGTTCATGGATCGTCGGGCCAGCGTCAACACCATCAGCAGAGCCACGACGCCGGCCACCCAGACGGCTCCCCGACCTTGTTCCGTGCACCGCCTCCCCCCGGCCGGCGCCAGGCGCGAAGGTAGGTGCGCTGCAGCGAGCTGGTGAACGCGACACCGAAGAGGACGGTGGTCAGCACACCGAACATCCCCGAAGCGGTCCGGGTCTGGTCGGCGGTGGCGAAGGCCTGGCGAACGAGTTCGAATGGCTCACCGGATATGCCGAATCTGTCGGTCAGGCTTTCGAGCACATTGGCTCGGATGGACTCCGGCGAGAGTGCGGTCACGATGATCAGCAACGGGAAGAAGCACACAAACGCCTTGGCCGCCAGCGCGACGGCGCGGTCGACAAACTCGACCTCGAGCAGCCGCGACCACAGACGACCAAGCACGGTCGGTTCGATCCGTCGGGTCAGCCGTTCCGCCGCCGCCCGCCCGGTCCGAACCGCCCGCCCGGTCCGAACCGCCCGCCCGTTCGCGCCACGATCATCATTCGGGGTCGGCGGCACGCCGCCGAGTATCTCCCGTGGCCCAGGTGCCGCATGGCCCACACTGCCCAGATCAGAACGGCGGTGGGTCGTCGTCGAGATCGTCGGCATCGTCGGTGTTGCGCTCGGTGTCGCGGGTGTGGCTCGGGGCGGGGTTCGGGTCGTTGGCGGGGGTCGTCGCCTGGTCGCCGGCTGCGTCCTGGTCGGGTTCGTATTCGGTCAGGGGTGGGTTGGCCAGGCAGTGCCGCAGCAGGGCGTCGGTGAGGCGGTCTTCGAGTCGGCTGGTCTGGCCGGTTTCGGGCACGGCTTAGGCTGAGCCGGGGTCGGTGCCGGTCGGGCCGGCGTCGTCGGTGGCTGCGGCGCCGTCGGCGGGGTGCTTCCGGGTCGGGGTCGGCGGTGTCGGTGTCGGTCGGGTTGGGGTCGGCCTGGTGTTGGGCGA
>JBIOVW010000179.1:0-2989 GCA_044867945.1 Nakamurella sp.
AGTTCGTCGGCCCAGGGCCAGGTCTCGGGGATCTTGATTTTGCGTTTGCGTTGGCCGCGGACGATCCGGGCGGCGGTGTGCAGCAGCCGGTAGCGCAGCGTCTTGGGTTCGGCGTCGGCCAGTGCCGGGCCGAGGCAGAGCAGCCGCAGCCAGCACAGCAGATCCGCGGCGATGGTCGCGGCCACACACCACGCCCTGTTGATCTCCATGGAGGTTGACGTTATCTGGAGCCCCTTCGTCCGTGTCCACGACGTGCACGACGGGCCCTGAGCGTCGAACGATCGTGTCGTGGATGCGATTACCTTCCGCCGTCCATGACGGAGGGCGGAGGGTGCGATGCGGGTGCAGCGGGTGTTGATGCCGGGTTCTGGGTCCGAGTCCTGGACGGTGCTCGGCGAGGATCATGTGCCGGTCGAGCCGGTGGAGCGGTTTCTGGCGTTCCTGGCCGCGATCGAGCGGTCCCCGAACACGGTCAGGGCCTACGCCCATGACCTGAAGGACTGGTTCGCGTTCCTGAACCGACACGGCCTGGACTGGCGGGCGGTCACGGTGGAGGACGTCGCCGGGTTTGTGGCGTGGCTGCGGTTACCGCCGGCGGCCCGGGACGGGCGGGTAAGCGTGTTGCCTACGGTGGAGCATCACTGCGCGGCGTCGAGCGTGAACCGCAAGCTGGCGGCGTTGACGTCGTTCTGCGAGTTCCACGCCCGCCACGGAGAGCGGCTCGGCGGCCTGCTGGTGACGGTGGGACCGGGCGGACGGCGGGGGTCGACGACGTCGTATCGACCGTTCCTGCAACACGTTGTCAACTCCGGGCCGCACCGACGCACGGTGTCGTTGACAGCGCCGACGAGGCGACCACCGGTGCTGTCCGTGGGTCAGGTGCAGGCCATCTTGGACGGGTGCGTGCACCTGCGGGACCGGCTGCTTTTCGCCCTGCTGCTCGACACCGGGGTCCGGATCGGCGAGGCGCTCGGGCTGCGGCACGAGGACGTGGAGATCGCCGACCGACACGTCACGGTCACACCTCGAGACAACGACAACCGGGCCCGCGTCAAGAGCGGGCGATCGCGGACCATCCCGGCCAGCCCGCAGCTGATGCGGCTGTATGCCGACTATCTGCACCGCGAGTACGGGGCGCTGGACTCCGACTTCGTGTTCGTCAACCTGTGGGCCGAGCCGCGGGGGCATCCGCTGGCCTATCCGGCGGTCTATGACCTGGTCGGGCGGCTGCGTCGGCGCACCGGTGTCGTGTTTGGGCCGCACCATTTCCGCCATACCTACGCCACCTGGCTGCTGCGTCGGGGCGCGGGGATGGAGAGTGTGAAGGCGTTGCTCGGCCACGCCTCGATCGCCACCACGATCGACACCTACGGCCATCTGACCGTCGAGGACGCCCGCGAGACTTTGGCGGCTGCGGGTTGGTTCACCGGGCGGGAGATCCAGCTGTGAGCTCGCTGTTCGAGATCACCCACGCCGACCGGGTCAGGTGGCAGCGCCGCGCCGCCGCCATGCTCGCGACGATCCTGAACGAGCATCCCGACCTGCCGCTGATCGCCTGGCTGGTCGGCACCGCGGGGGCCAGCCTGGTCGGGCGGGTGGACGGGCTGCGAACCGCGCGGCAGGTGCGGGCGGAGTTCGAGCTGTGGTGCGCCGCCCTGCAGGTCGGTGAGCGCGCTGAGACACCGACCAGCGCGGGCGCTCACCTGCGGGCCACCGTCCACACCGGCGGGGTCAAGATCAGCCTCACCGCCGCCGTCCGCGACGAGGACGAGCCGACGGGTTGCCGGCGGTGAGCTACGACACCGCTGGGTCCGCGCACCCGATGCCGCGCCGGGCCGGGCTGCTGGAGAAGCTGATGGCCGCGGTCCGCCCGCAGTTCCGGGTCGAGGTGCTGGTTATTGACCCGACCGACCCGGTGCTGGGGAAACGGGGCTGCGCGGTGCCCGGCTGCGACCGCTCGGCGTGGGAGAAGGGCATGTGCGGCGGGCACAGCCACCGCTGGCGGAGCTGCGGACGCCCGGATCTGGCGGTGTTCCTGGCCGATCCCGGGCCGCCGCTGGTCGGGCGCAGCGAGCCCGGTGGCTGCACCGTCGCGGGCTGCCATTACGGCACCAGCGGCCACGGGTTGTGCATGCGTCACCGCGACCGGTGGACCCGCGCCGGCAAGCCGGACCCGGCGGCCTGGGCGGCCGCTGCGCCCGCAGTGGACCCGGCGGCGGGGCAGCCGGAGTGTCGGCTGCCGTTCTGCACGCTGTGGACCGAGAACGACCGCAACCTGTTCTGCAAGAGCCACACCACCCGGTGGCGGCAGCTGGGCAGCCCCGAGATCGAGGAGTTCATCACCCACTGCCAGCTGCGCGGCCGGGCCCGCATCGACTTCCGCGGGCTGGGCCCGCAGCTGCGCCTGGAGTTCCAGTACGCCGTGCAGTGCCGCCACGATGCCCAGACGATCACCGCGCCGCCGCCGGTGGTGGCCTGGGCCATCGCCCGGGCCATCGACGCTGGCGTCGGCTCGCTGCTGGCGTTGACCGAGCCGCAGTGGCGGGCCCGGATCGGGGACCGGCGCTCGACGTTCGAGGCGTTCCTGATCTACGCCCGCGACAGGGTCGAGACGCTGCGCGACGGCACCGGTTGGGAGGTCGAGTACGACCGCGACGTGTGGCGGCTGCACACATTGCCCGGCCTGACCGTCAACGCCGGCAAGGCGCCCAACACGCGCAACCACCTCGACTTCGCCCGCATCACCCAGCCCGGGCTGCGGCCGCTGGTCAAGCGCTGGGCCCGGCTGCGGCTGACCTGCGGACTGTCGATCTGCACCGCCATCGGGGACGTCCGGGCGATGACCCGCTTCAGCGAGTTCCTCGCCGCCGCTGCACCCGAGGTGGACAACCTGGCCGGGATCGACCGGCCGCTGCTGGAGCGCTACCTGGCCTGGCTGGGCAGCCAGCCCGGCGGGCCGAGCGTGAAGGAGGACTGGGTCTGGAGGCTG
>JBIOVW010000180.1:0-2054 GCA_044867945.1 Nakamurella sp.
CCGCTGTTCGGCTGGCGGGTCCTGGTTCCACGGACCAAGGACCAGGCCGCGCCGTTGATCGCGCGGCTGCGGACGTACGGCGCGCACAGTGACGAGGTGCCGACCATCTCGGTTGAGCCGCCGCGCAGCCCACTGCAGATGGACAAGGCGATCCGCGGACTGGTCGAGGGCCGCTACGAGTGGGTTGCCTTCACCTCCGTGAACGCCGTCAAGGCCGTTCGGGAGAAGTTCGAGCAGTACGGTCTGGACGCCCGCGCGTTCTCCGGGCTGAAGGTCGCCACGGTCGGTGACATCACCGCCCGTGCCCTGCGTGACTGGGGGATCGAGCCGGACCTGGTGCCCGAGCACGAGCAGTCGGCCGCCGGTCTGGCGGCGGAGTTCCCGCCGTACGACGACGTGCTGGATCCGATCAACCGGGTGTTCCTGCCCCGGGCGGACATCGCCACCGAGACCCTGGCGGCCGGGCTGATCAAGCTGGGGTGGGAGGTCGAGGACGTGACCGCGTACCGCACCGTCCGGGCCGCGCCACCGCCGGCGGCGGTGCGCGAGGCGATCAAGACCGGCAAGTTCGACGCCGTCGTGTTCACCTCGTCCTCGACGGTGCGCAACCTGGTCGGTATCGCGGGCAAGCCGCACCCGGGCACGATCCTGGCCGCGATCGGGCCGCAGACGGCGAAGACCTGTGAGGAGCACGGGCTGCGCATCGACGTCGTCGCTGCCAAACCGTCCGCGGTCGATCTGGCCGACGCCCTGGCCAGCTTCGCGGCCGACCGGCGGGACGCGTTGATCGCGGCAGGCGAGCCGGTGGTCAAGCCGTCCCAGCGGAAGGCCAGTCCGCGTCGTCGAGTGTGATCATCGGGTTTGATGGGTGACGTGGCTGACTCCGCACCAGGTGCACGCGCTGTTCCGGGCGCACTGATCCGGCGACCGCGCAGGCTTCGGGTCAGCCCGGCGATGCGGGCGATGGTGGCGGAGACCTCGGTCGAGGCCCGGCAGCTGATCTTGCCGGTGTTCGTGGCCGAGGGACTGTCCGAGCCGCGCCCGATCTCGTCGATGCCGGGCGTCGTCCAGCACACGCTCGAGTCGGTCCGCAAGGTCGCCGTCGAGGTGGCCGAGGCCCGGTTGGCCGGGATCATGCTGTTCGGGGTACCCACCGACGAGCACAAGGACGCATGGGGCACCGCGTCGCTGGCCGACGACGGGATCCTCAACGTCGCCCTGCGCACCGTGCGTGACGAGGTCGGCGACGCCACCTTGGTGATGTCAGACGTGTGCCTGGACGAGTTCACCGACCACGGCCACTGCGGGGTGCTCACTCCGACCGGCGTGGTCGACAACGACGCCACGGTGGAGATCTACGCCGCGATGGCCCAGGTTCATGCGGCGGCCGGGGCGCACGTGGTGGCCCCGAGCGGGATGATGGACGGCCAGGTCGCCGCCATCCGGTCGGCGCTGGACGTGGCGGGCGCGACCGACGTGGCGATCATGGCGTACGGGGCCAAGTACGCCTCGGCGTTCTACGGTCCGTTCCGCGAAGCCGTCGCTTCCTCGCTGCAGGGCGACCGGCGCACCTACCAGCAGGATCCGGGCAACGCTCGGGAAGCGCTGGCGGAGGTGCTGCTGGATGTCGAGCAGGGTGCGGACCTGGTGATGGTCAAGCCGGCACTCGGTTACCTCGACATCCTGCGTACGGTTCGCGACAGCGTCGGCGTCCCGGTTGCCGCCTACAACGTCTCCGGCGAGTACGCGATGGTCGAGGCGGCCGCCGCGAACGGCTGGATCAACCGCGAGGCGGCCATCACCGAGACCCTCACCTCGATCCGCCGCGCCGGTGCCGACGTGGTGCTGACCTACTGGGCCCTGGAGCACGCGAACCGGCTGGCCGGGACGTCCGGCTCGTGACCGCCCGGGCGACCCCGATCCCCACTCCGCGAGGGTTCGATCTCTCGCGGAGTCGTGCGGGTTCCACTGCGCGCGTGCTCGATCTCTCGCGGAGTGGCGGGGGTTGGACTGCGCGCGGGTTCGATCTCTCGCGGAGTGGGAAGGGCTGACAG
>JBIOVW010000181.1:0-2565 GCA_044867945.1 Nakamurella sp.
TTTGATAAACAGCGCCAATACGGGTCGATCGGTCCTCTGCCAGCAGCTGCGAGTGCAGCAGCGAGCCGGCACCCACACCGGGGATCAGGTCGACCACGGTTCCCTCCCAAGGTTCGCGATGCGTCAACCCGAGGGTCGCACATCCGGCCGACACCATCAGTGCCGTGGCGCATACGCTCCGTCCCACGTCAACGGCCAGGACGGGCTTGTCTCAAATCGCGTTGTGCTGTTGGCGCGAACCGTGGCTCCCGAGTTCCGCAGTTGATGGGCACATGAGCGATCTTCGGAGGATGTAGCCGCAGGTCAGCGCCGTGCGGGACCTCGGGAACCGTGAGGAGGCGTGGGCACACGACAAGCCGTGTCGCGCTTGACCTGCGCTGGCTGTTCCTGCTGATGTCGTGGGCATGTACCTGCGGACGACGCAGCGGCGCAACGCCGACGGGTCGGTGGTGCGCTACGTGCAGCTGGCGCACAACCGCCGGGTCGAGGGGGTGACGCAGGCGCAGGTGCTGCTCAACCTCGGCCGCGAGGACGCGCTGGACCGGGACGGGCTGCGCCGGCTGGTCGCCTCGATCAACCGCTACCTCGGCGAGCCCGACACCAGCACGTCGGGGGGCGATGCGGGCGAGCTGGTCGGCGCGGCCCTCACGGTCGTCGACGCGCGAGCGGTGGGGACGGTGCACCTGCTCAACGGGCTGTGGCGGGCCCTGGGCGTGGATACCGCGCTGCGCGGGGTGCTCGGCGGGCGCCGGTTCACCACCGACGTGGAGCGGGTGGCGTTCGCGCTGGTCGCCAACCGCGCCGTCGACCCGGCGTCCAAGCTGGCGGCCGCGGAGTGGGCCAGCGCCGACGTCGCGATCCCCGGGCTGGCGGGGATGAGTGAGGACCAGGCCTACCGGGCGATGGACCTGCTCGCCGAGGCCGACACCACCGGCCGGGTGCAGGAGAGGGTGTTCTTCGCCGTGGCGCACCTGCTCAACCTCGAGGTCGACCTGCTGTTCTTCGACACCACCAGCACGTACTTCGAGCGCGACAGCGAAGACGGCGACGAGGACGGCATGCGGCGCTACGGGCACTCCAAGGACCACCGGCCGGACCTGCCGCAGATCGTGATCGGGCTCGCGGTGACCCGGGAGGGGATCCCGGTGCGAGTGTGGTGCTGGCCGGGCAACACCAACGACAGCGCGATCCTGCCGGCGGTCAAGGACGACCTGCGCGGGTGGCGGCTGGGCCGGGTGGTCACCGTCGTGGATCGTGGGTTCTCCTCCGCGGCGAACCTGGCCTACCTGCAACGGGTCGGCGGGCACTACATCGCCGGGGAACGGATGCGCGACGGCAACCCACTCGCCGCTGCCGCACTCGCGCGTCAAGGCCGCTACCAGGCGGTGCGGGACAACCTGCGGGTCAAGGAGGTCCGCCTCGACCAGGCCCCCGGGCGTCGGTTCGTGATCTGCCACAACCCCGAGCAGGCCGCGCTGGACAAGGCCACCAGGGACGCGGCCATCCAGCGGATCACCGCTGAGCTCGACCGCATCGCCGCGCTGCGGCGCAAGGCCGCGACCAAGCAGCCGACCAAGCAGCCGACCAAGCAGCCGGCTACGCAGCCCACGGCGGCGACCGGCCGGGGGCGGCGCCGCACCAGCGTCGATGCGCAGGCGCACGTCAAGGCCGAGTGCGCGCTACGCGAACACCCGGCGCTGGGCCGCTGGCTGCGTCAGACCCCGACCGGGCGGCTCGTCCTGGACCGGGCGAAGGTCGCCGCGGAGGAGCGCCTGGACGGCAAGTACCTGCTGTCCACCTCCGACCCGGACCTGTCCGCCGAGGACGTCGCGCTGGGCTACAAGAACCTGCTGGAGGCCGAACGCGGCTTCCGCGACCTGAAGAGCACCCTGGAGCTGCGCCCGATCTACCACCGGCTCGACGAGCCGATCCGCGCCCACGTGCTGCTGTGCTGGCTGGCGCTGCTGCTGATCCGAGTCGCCGAACGGCGCACCGCACTCACCTGGCGGCGGATCGGCATCGACCTCGGCCGCGTGCACGCCGTCACCCTGTCCGGCAGTGCCGGCAGCGTCGTGCACACCACCCCACTCACCGAGGCCCAAGCCGGCATTCTGCGGGCCTGTCAGGTCCCCGCACCGACCCGCGTCACCGCCCTGAACCCCGTCTGACCAGCACAAACACCGGTCAGCCGACGCTGCCCAGGCGTGGACACACGCGCCCCCACGCCTGCGCACCACGTTCCTGCACGTCAACCACCAGATCCGGCATGATCACATGCCCACGAACTGCGGAACTCGGGTGAAGTGGACCTGCTCCTGGAAACCGGTGACGGTAGGATCGCCGGAGTCGAGGCAAGGCCACCGCCAGCATCTCGGGGGCGCGATGTCCGCTGGCTGACCCGGCTGCGTGACGCCCTCGGGACGCGGTTGGTCCCGGGTCGTCCTGCACACCGCGCCGACGGCCGCCCCGTTCGGCGACCGCATCGCCGACGTCCCGATGGACGCGCTATGGCCTGACCCCCGACGATCGACAGCGCAGCCACAACCGCAGGGGCGACCGCTACCC
>JBIOVW010000182.1:0-11962 GCA_044867945.1 Nakamurella sp.
CCAGCGCGTTGCCGACCGCCCGGCCCAGCGGCGTGGACATGTCTGTGAGCAGCGCGCTGGTCCGGACCCCTTCCCGGGCCCCGAGTTCCACCATGGTGCGGGCCAGCTCGGCGGCGTGGTCGACCCGCTTCATGAACGCGCCGGTGCCGACCTTGACGTCCAGCACCAGCGCGGACGTGCCCTCGGCGATCTTCTTGCTCATGATCGATGCGGCGATCATCGGGATGGACTCGACCGTGGCCGTGACGTCCCGCAGCGCGTACAACCTGCGGTCGGCCGGGGCCAGGTCCTCCGACGCCGCACAGATCACCGCGCCGATGGTCGAGAGCTGGTCGGTCATCTCCCGCGGCGACAGGCTCGCCCGCCAGCCGGCGATCGACTCCATCTTGTCCAGGGTGCCCCCGGTGTGACCCAACCCCCGCCCGGACAGCTGTGGCACCGCCGCCCCGCAGGCGGCGACCAGCGGCACCAGCGGCAGCGAGATCTTGTCCCCCACCCCGCCGGTGGAGTGCTTGTCAACCGTGGGCCTCCCGACCCCCGTCAGGTCCATCCGCCGGCCGGACTCGATCATCGCCGTTGTCCACGCCGCGATCTCCGGACCGGTCATGCCGTTGAGCAGGATCGCCATCAGCAGCGCCGACATCTGTTCCTCGGCCACCTCCTGCCGGGTATAGGCGTCGATCACCCACTCGATCTGCGCGGCGGTCAGCGGCGCACCGTCCCGCTTGGCCCGGATGACGTCGACCGCGGCCAATGTCGGCATGGCACACTCCTCTTCAGATTGATCATGGGAGTGTGTCGGTGACACACCGACCGAATTCGGGACACGCCGATGCGAGCGTGGCAGAACAGCATGATCAACTCCCCGCGGAGGGCGCCGGCGCCGGTGAGCCACCAGGCAGGTGCTCGGGTCCGAAGGCGTCCGGCAGCATCGACGACATCGGGGACGGCCCGGACGGAGTGTCCACCAGCAGTTCCGGCCCGCCGAACTCGTAGATCACCTGCCGGCAGCGCCCGCACGGCATCAGCAGCTCGCCGGCACCGGATCGGCAGGCGAGCGCGACAAGCCGCCCGCCGCCGGTCAGCCGCAGCTGCCCGACCAGCGTGCACTCGGCGCACAGGCCCAACCCGTAGGAGGCGTTCTCCACGTTGCAGCCGATGATCATCCGGCCGTCGTCGACGATCGCGGCGGCGCCGACCTGCAGCCCGGAGTACGGGCAGTAAGCGGCCGCCGCGGCCTCGATCGCCGCGACCCGCAGAATGCCCCAGTCCACGACAATGCTCTTACTTGACATACGGAATGCCCTCCGCGGCCGGTGGACGAACCCGGCCGACCAGCCCGGCAACGGCGAAGATCGTCGCGAGGTACGGCGTCATGAGCATGAACTCGCTGGGGATCGGTGTTCCGATGATGCCCAGCCGACTCTGCAGGCTGGCGGCGAATCCGAACAGCAGAGCGGCCAGCATCGCGCCCTTCGGGCTCCACCGCCCGAGGATCATTGCCGCGAGCGCGATGAACCCTTGCCCGCCGGTCATCTCCTTCGCGAACGCCAGACCGGACGCGATGGTGAAGAACGCACCGCCGAGGCCGGCGATCGCTCCGCCGAGCACGGTGTTCCGCAGCCGAGTCCTATTGACCCTGATGCCGACCGTGTCCGCGGCCTTCGGGTGCTCGCCGCAGGCCCGCAGTCGCAGTCCCCACCGGCTGCGGAAGATCATGATCTGCAGCACGACCACCAGGATGAACATCAGGTAGACGAGCAGTGTCTGCTGGAACAGCACCGGCCCGATGATGGGAATGCCGGACAGCACCGGGATCTCGATGACGGGCAGCCGCGGCGGCGAGTTCAGGTTCTGCGAGTATTCGGTCAGCACGGTCGAGAACAGGTAACTGGTCAGGCCGATCACCAGGACGTTCAGCACCACGCCGACGATGATCTGGTCCACCCGGTAACTGATCGCGAACCAGGCCAGCAGCAGCCCGACCAGCGCGCCCGCGATCGGTGCGGCGATCAACCCCACGTAGGGGCTGCCGGCCAGCGTCGCCACCACGGCGCCGAGGAACGCGCCGCCGAGCAGCTGGCCCTCGATCGCGATGTTGATGATGCCGACGCGCTCGCAGACCAGACCGGAGAGCGAGCCGAACACCAATGGGATCGACAGGAACAGCGCGCCCTGCAGAAGGCCGGTGACGGTCAGCGGCAGGTCCTTACCGGCGACGGCCCAGGTGAGGAACGCCAGCACGACCGCGATGCTGAAGACGACCGGCAGCCAGGTGCCGACCTTGCGCCGACCCCGGGCGGCGATGAATGCGTAACCCGCCAGGCCCAGGGCCACGATCGAGAGCAGGATCGCCGTGAGCTTGGAGGGCACCGTGATGGGTGGGATCTGGAACCAGTCGCTGTTGCTGGCGAAGGTGAATGTGGTCTCCGCGCCCGCCGGCGTGAACAGGCCGAACACCACGAAGCTGATCAGCCCGATGACTGCGTAGGCGATCGGACCCCGGTAGCTGATCGGCTTGAGGGCGGCGAGGAACTCGGGCTCGTCCGGCGCACTCGACGGCCGATTCATGACAGTGGTCATGCCGCCGCCTCCGCAGGTTGACCGACCTTGGGCGTCTTCTTGGTACGTCGGGGCCGGCCCGGCAGGAAGAACACCGTGCGGACCAGCGGCGGCGCGGCGATCAGCAGCACGATCAGCGACTGCAGCACCAGCACCACGTCGATCGGCGTGCCGGTTCGGGACTGCATCGTGTAGCCGCCGGCCTGCAATGCGCCGAAGAGCAGGCCGGCCAACACCGTGCCCAGCGGTCTGGATCGCCCGAGCAACGCGACGGTGATCGCGTCGAAGCCATAACTCGCGGCGACCCCGGCGGTGAGCCCATCCGGGACGGTGCCGAGGATCTGCGCGGAGCCGGCCAGCCCGGCCAGCGCACCCGCCGTCACCATCACCCAGAAGTACGTCGCTGGCACCGAGATCCCCGCCGTACGGGCGGCGTCGGGATTGGCGCCGACCGCGCGGAAGCCGAAACCGATCGTCGAGCGCTCCATCAACCACCACACGGCTGCGGCAGCGACAAGCGCCAGGATGAATCCCCAATGCAGCCGGTAGCCGGGCAGGTCGAAGATCTTCGGGTAGATCGCGGTGGGCTCCATCGCCGGGCTCTTCGGGTTGATCGACCCGGGCCGCCGGAACGCGGCGGTGGAGAGCACATAGGCGATCAGGTTGATCGCGATGTAGTTGAGCATGATCGTGACGATCACCTCGTTCGCGCCGGTCCTGGCCTTGAGCGCGCCCGCGATGCCGGCCCAGATCGCGCCGCCCAACGCAGCACCGAGGATGGCCAGCACCAGATGCACGACCGGCGGCAGCTGGAAGGCGAAGCCGATGTACCCGGCGAAGATCGCGCCCAGGATGATCTGGCCCTGCGCCCCGATGTTGAACATGCCGGCCCGGAACCCGATGCCCAGGCCCAGCCCGGCGAAGATCAGCGGCACGGACGCCGTCATCGTGTCGGTGATCGACTTGAAGCCGCCCGCGACGGTCTCGGCGTCCGTGTTGTAGATCGCACCCTGGAACAGCGCGAGGTAGGCGTTCGACACCGACGTCCACACGGCCGCGAAGAAATCACCCGGCTGCGCGAAGAAGTAGCCGAGGGTGGCCTGCACGTCGGGATCGGCGGCCGCGATGAGGATCCCGCCCAGGATCAGCGCCAGCACGACGGCGAGCACGGAGATCAGCGCCGAACTGTTCAGGATCTGGTTGAGCACCGAGGGCCGGCGCTCGTCCGAGGGCGACGCCTCCAGCCTGCCGGTCAGGTCGCCGGCCGGGTCGGCCGGTAGTTGGGGAGGCTCGACGGGGGCGGTCACGGCGTGCGCTCCCCTCGCTCCGACGCTTCCGGACCCGTCTCCGATGGGCTCGCGGCCGCCGGTGGCGCGGCGGGGTTCGGCGCGTTCGGCGCCTCCACCGCGATGTCGCCGGCATCGATGTCGGCCCCGCCCAGCACGGTGTGGTGCTCGGCCGCCTGGGCGACCGCCTCGTCATGGGGGACCCCCGCCATCATCAGGCCGAGCACGTCGCGGTCGGTATCCCCGGGCACCGTCCCCACGATCCGCCCCCGGTACATCACCGCGATCCGGTCGGCCAGCGCGACCACCTCGTCGAGTTCGGTCGAGACGATGAGCACCGGGGTGCCGGTGTCCCGCTCGGCGACGACCCGGGAGTGGATGAACTCGATCGAGCCGACGTCGACACCGCGCGTGGGCTGCGAGGCGATCAGCAGTCGCAGCCGCCGGGACATCTCCCGCGCGACAACGACCTTCTGCTGATTGCCCCCGGACAGCGTGCTGGCCGGGGACGTCGCCGAACCCGCCCGCACGTCGAACTCCTTCATCCGGGTCTGTGCATTGGTGGCGACGGCCGCGAGGTTGAGCGCGACGCCCCTGGAGAACGGCGGTCGGGTGAACGCATTGAGGACCAGGTTCTCGGCCACCGAGAAGGACGAGATCACCCCGTCGGTGCTGCGGTCCTCGGGGACGAAGCCGACGCCGGCGTTGATCACGTCGCGGACCGACCGGCCGACGAGTTCCTTGCCGTCCAGCCTGATCGAGCCGGCAACCGGCCGGCGCAGGCCGATGATCGCCTCGGTCAGCTCGGTCTGCCCGTTGCCCTGCACGCCGGCCAGGGCGAGGATCTCGCCGCGCGCGACCGACAGGCGCAGGTTGTCGACCTGACGGACACCGGCAGCGTCGATGATCGTCAGATCGGAGATCACGAACGCGGTGTCGCCGGGCTCGGCCGGATCCTTCGCGACCCGCAGGTCGACCGCGCGGCCGACCATCATCGAGGCCAACTCCGGCTCGGTCGACTCGGGTTTCGCGCTGCCGACCACCTTGCCCCGCCGGATGACGGTGATCCGGTCCGCGATGGCACGGACCTCGCGCAGCTTGTGCGTGATGAAGACGATCGACGTTCCGGCCTCCCGCAGCTGCCGCATGATCGCAATCAGCTCGTCCGTCTCCTGCGGCGTGAGCACCGCGGTCGGCTCGTCCAGGATCAGCACCTCGGCGTCCCGGGAGAGCGCCTTGATGATCTCCACCCGCTGTTGCACGCCGACCGGAAGGTCCTCGACCATCGCATCCGGGTCAACCTGGAAGCCGAATCGGTCGGAAATGTCCTTGACCCGAGACCGGGCGTCCTTGACCGAGATCAGGCCGACGCCCGAGGTCGGTTCGTAGCCCAACACGACGTTCTCGGCGACCGTGAACACCGGGACCAGCATGAAGTGCTGGTGCACCATGCCGATCCCGGCGCGAATGGCGTCGCCGGGCCCGCCGAACACCACGGGTTGTTCGTTGACCAGGATCTCCCCGCCGTCCGGCTCGTACAGGCCGTACAGCACATTCATCAGCGTGCTCTTGCCGGCGCCGTTCTCACCGAGCAGTGCGTGGATCTCGCCGGGCTCGATGACCAGGTCGATGCTGTCGTTGGCGACCAGCGGACCAAATCTCTTCGTGATCCTGCGCAGTTCCAGCTTCACCGATCCACGCACCTCCGCTCTGTCCGACGCCCGTCATCTCTGCGGCAGCGGTGTTCGGTTGCCGAGACGACGGCGGGCCGAGCGCCTCCTGCACGCCCGGCCCGCCGTCACCGTGATCGCTCAGCCCGCGGTCGGTGAACTCGGCGACTCGACCGTCAGTTCGCCCGAGATGATCTGTTCCTGCAAGGCCTGCAGCTGGCTCTTCAGTTCGGCGCTGATCTCGCCGTCGAAGTCGTGGAACGGGGCCAGCGCGACGCCGTCGTTCGCCAGCGTGCCGACGTACGGCTCGTTGCTGAAGTTGCCGGTCGAGGCGTTGCCCACCGCATCGAACACCGCGTTGTCCATGTTCTTCAGCACCGAGGTGAGGACGATGTCCTTGAAGTCTGGCGCGGTCTCGTACCAGTCGGCGTCGACACCGACGATCACCACGTCGCCCGCGGCCTTCGCCGCGGTGGCCGCGCCCAGGCCCACCGGACCGGCCACCGGGAGGATGACGTCGGCCCCCTGGTCGATGAAGCCCTGAGCGAGGTCCTGGCCCTTCGACTGGTTCTCGAAGTCACCGGTGAACGATCCGCTGTCGGGATTCGCCTTGTCCCAACCGAGGACCTTGACGTCGGTGCCGTTGTCCTCGTTGTACTTGGCCACACCGTCGACGAAGCCGTCCATGAAGATCGTCACCGACGGGAACGGACGGCCGCCGAAGGTGGCAACGGTGCCGGACTTCGAGTATCCGGCCGAGGCGTAGCCGGCCAGGTAGGCGGCCTGCGCGGTGTCGAAGAGCAGGTGCTTGACGTTCGGCAGATCGATCGAGTTGTCGTCGATGATCGCGAAGTTGGTTTCCGGGTTCGCCGTGGCCGCAGTCTTCGTCGCGTCCGCGAGGGCGAAGCCGACGGTGACGATGATCTCGCAGTTCTGCGCCAGCAGCCCATCGATGTTCGGGGTGTAGGCGTTCACATCGGCCGACTCGACCTTGACCGGCTCGAAGCCGATCGCCTCGGCCGCCTGGTCCAGGCCCTGCGCGCCGATCTGGTTGAACGACTTGTCGTCGAAACCGCCCTCGTCGGAGACCATGCACGCCTTGAAGTCGGGGTTTTGCGGGAAGGTGGTCGCAGCCGCGCCTGCGCCGGCGGAGGTGGCTCCCGCCGACGACGCTGCGCTGGTCGCGGCGCTGGACTCCGCCGCGGTGGTGGTGCTGGACGTCTCCGGAGCACTGCCGCAGGCGGTCAATACCAGGCCTGCGGCGGCAATGCTCGCAATCAGCTTGAGTCCTACAGCTCGACGCACGATGGATCTCCCTTTCCTGCTGCTTGCGTTCGCCGGCCCCGCACCTCGTTGGACGGAGGATCCGGCGGAATGGGCATCGTCGGAGGCTACTCGCGGGTATGCCGCAAGGGCCAGGGAGGACATCGCTCCGTGATCGAATTGTTCCGGATCCGGTCCGAAATGCCGGAAAATCGCCGGACGAACGGTCGTCGCTGCGACAGATCCACAAGATCTGCGGCACAATCCCGCCGCTCGATCACTCAGCGCAATCAAGCAGGTACGCCCGTTGGGGGCTTCGCGTGGCGAACGCCGCCCGCGCGGTGTGCCCAAGCACACGCGGTTGTCGATCACGTCACACGCGCGCCGGGAGCGTCGCGTGTGAGCCCGGGGTTAGCCTAGGCCCGGATCGCCACTGGAGAGAAAGCGCGGCCAGTCGATCGCGTCGCCGTCACCCGCCGCGCCAGTCCCACCCTTGATGCACGTCCCGCCGTCGGAGCCGGAGGTCGAGTAACGACATGTCCAACCCAGCTGTCGTATCCGGCGGCCAACCGGTGCCACCACCCAGACGTGGATCGGTCTACTGGGGTGACGCCGGCATGTGGTCGTGGGTGGCCCACCGGATCACCGGCGTGCTCACCTTCTTCTTCCTGTTCGCCCATGTGCTGGACACCGCGCTGGTCCGGGTCTCCCCCGAGGCCTACAACGAGGTCATCGAGACCTACAAGAACCCGATCGTCAACCTGCTCGAGGTCGGCCTGGTGGCCGCGGTGCTGTACCACGCGCTCAACGGCATCCGGGTCATGCTGGTCGACTTCTGGGCCAAGGGCGCCCGCTACCAGCGGTTGATGCTGTGGATCATCCTGGTCATCTGGTTCGTGGTGATGGTCCCCGGCGTCTACTTCATGATGAAGCACACCGTCTCGGCCCTGTTCGGGGGTGGCTCATGACGGCGGCGTTCGATCCACCTGCCACCCGCGGCATCGAGGCGCCGCGGGCTCCCCGCAAGCGGGTCTCCGGGCGGCGCAGCAGCTTCGAGATGTACTCCTGGCTGTTCATGCGGCTGTCCGGGATCGTGCTGGTGGTCCTGGTTCTCGGCCACCTGCTGATCATGAACGTGCTGGACGGCGGGGTGCACCGGATCAACTGGGGCTTCGTCGCCGGCCGCTGGGCCAGTCCGTTCTGGCAGGCCTGGGACCTGATCATGCTGTGGCTCGCCGAACTGCACGGCGCGAACGGCCTGCGCACGGTGATCAACGACTACGCGCGCAAGGACGGCACCAGGTTCTGGCTGCAGCTGCTGCTGCTGATCTCGGTCGTGTTGACGCTGGCCGTGGGCACCCTGGTGATCTTCACCTTCGACCCCACGATGAGCTGACAGGAGCACCTGGTCATGCAGTTCCATAGATACGACGTGGTGATCGTGGGCGCCGGCGGGGCCGGCATGCGCGCCGCGATCGAGTCGGGTCAGCGGGCCCGCACCGCCGTCCTCACCAAGCTCTACCCGACCCGGTCGCACACCGGCGCGGCGCAGGGCGGCATGTGCGCCGCGCTGGCCAACGTCGAGGACGACAACTGGGAGTGGCACACCTTCGACACCGTCAAGGGCGGTGACTACCTGGTCGACCAGGATGCCGCGGAGGTGATGTGCAAGGAGGCCATCGACGCCGTCCTTGACCTGGAGAAGATGGGGCTGCCGTTCAACCGGACCCCGGAGGGCCGCATCGACCAGCGCCGGTTCGGCGGACACACCCGCAACCACGGCGAGGCGGCCGTCCGTCGGGCCTGTTACGCGGCCGACCGCACCGGCCACATGATCCTGCAGACGCTGTACCAGAACTGCGTCAAGCTGGGCATCGAGTTCTTCAACGAGTTCTACGTGCTGGACCTGTTGTTGTCCAAGACCGATGAGGGCGAGGTCTGCTCCGGCGCCGTGGCCTACGAGCTCGCCACCGGCGAGATCCACGTGTTCCAGGCCAAGTCGGTGGTGCTGGCCACCGGCGGTGCCGGCAAGATCTTCAAGACGACCTCCAACGCGCACACGCTGACCGGCGACGGCCTGGGCATCGTGTTCCGCAAGGGCCTGCCGCTGGAGGACATGGAGTTCTTCCAGTTCCACCCGACCGGCCTGGCCGGCCTCGGCATCCTGATCTCCGAGGCGGTCCGCGGCGAGGGCGGGATCCTGCGCAACGCCCAGGGCGAGCGGTTCATGGAGCGGTATGCCCCCACCATCAAGGACCTCGCGCCGCGCGACATCGTGGCTCGGTCGATGGTGATGGAGGTCCGTGAGGGCCGCGGCGCCGGTCCGAACAAGGACTACGTACTGCTGGACGTCACGCACCTGGGCGCCGAGGTGCTGGAGACGAAGCTGCCCGACATCGCGGAGTTCTCCCGCACGTACCTGGGCGTGGAGCCGCTGGACGAGCCCGTGCCGGTGTTCCCCACCTGCCACTACGTGATGGGCGGGATCCCGACCAACATCACCGGCCAGGTGCTGCGGAACAACACCGACTTCGTGCCCGGCCTGTACGCGGCCGGCGAGTGCGCCTGCGTGTCGGTGCACGGATCCAACCGGCTCGGCACCAACTCGCTGCTGGACATCAACGTCTTCGGCCGGCGGGCGGGGATCGCCGCCGCGGAGTACGCCAACGTCGCCGAGTTCGTGCAGGTCCCGGACGACCCCGAGTCGGTCGTGGTGGACCTGGTCAGCAGGCTCCGGGAGTCCACCGGCAAGGAGCGGGTCGCCGAGATCCGCACCGCGCTGCAGGAAACGATGGACCTCAACGCCGCCGTGTACCGGACCGAGGCCACCCTGAAGGAGGCCCTGAACGACGTCCGGCTGCTCAAGGAGCGGTACTCGCGGGTGTCCATCCAGGACAAGGGCCGACGGTACAACACCGACCTGCTGGAGGCCGTCGAGCTCGGCTTCCTGCTCGAGCTCGCCGAGATCCTGGTGGTGGGCGCGCTGGTGCGCCAGGAGTCCCGCGGCGGGCACGCCCGGGAGGACTACCCGAACCGGGACGACGCCAACTGGATGCGGCACACCATGGCCTACAAGCAGGGCAACGAGCTCACCGCGGACATCCGCCTGGACTACAAGCCGGTGGTCCAGACCCGCTATCAGCCGATGGAGCGCAAGTACTGATGACGATCGCACCGGAGACGCCGACGGACACGGGGCGGGACCGCGCCGAGCTGCCGCCCATCCCCGAAGGCGCCGTCATGCTCACCGTCACCATCCAGCGGTACAACCCCGAGCTGGACGACGCGCCGCACATGGAGTCCTACCGGGTGCCGGCGCAGCCCGGGGATCGGTTGCTCAACGTCCTGCACTACATCAAGTGGTACATCGACGGCACGCTGACCTTCCGGCGGTCATGCGCGCACGGCGTCTGCGGATCCGACGCGATGCGGATCAACGGACGGAACCGCCTGGGCTGCAAGGTGTTGGTCAAGGACCTCATCGGCGACCGGCGCAACGAGGTGACCATCGAGCCGATCAAGGGCCTGCCGCTGCTCAAGGACCTGATCGTGGACATGGAGCCGTTCTTCGACGCCTACCGCGCGGTCAAGCCGTTCCTGATCACCTACGGCAACGAGCCGACCCGGGAGTACGTGCAGTCGCCCAAGGACCGGGACCGGTTCGACGACACCACCAAGTGCATCCTGTGCGCCTGTTGCACCACCTCGTGCCCGGTGTACTGGTCCGAGGACGCCTATGTGGGCCCCGCGGCGATCGTGAACGCCCACCGCTTCATCTTCGACTCGCGTGATCAGGGCGGGCAGGAGCGGCTGGTGATCCTGTCCGACGCCGAGGGCGTCTGGCGCTGCCGCACCACCTTCAACTGCACCGAATCCTGCCCGCGCGGCATCCAGGTCACCAAGGCGATCCAGGAGGTCAAGCGCGCCTTGATGTTCCGGCGGATCTGACGGACCGGCACCAGCCAGGATAACGGTGACCACCGCGATCGGATTGGCCAGATCCACACGGGCAGCCTTCTATGACTGCTCATGTGGATTTCAGCCGAGGCGGTCGGATGACGGCGGTTTGGCTGCGCTCGCCGACCCACCGCCCGCGCGACCAGCGCACCTCCTCCGATATCAAATGATATCTGACCCTGTCCGCCCGATGGCCAGGACGTCAGGACCGCCGCCGACCTGCCCAGTCCGCTGCCGCCGCGTCGTCTAGCAGCCGCGCCAGTTCGGTCGATGGCACCGCTGCGGCTGCCATGCGTAGCACGGTCGGCGGCGCGATGGCGGCCAGCTGCCGGACGGCCTGCTCGCGTTCGCCGGGATGCGGCGGCTGCGCCGGCAGCGCAACCGTGGTCAGCGTCGGCGCCGTCGACGTGACATCCGCGAGGACGCGTGCGATCTCGGCGGGATCGCCGGCCGCCACCCCCGGTGAGCCGGCCAGCTCCTCCAACCGCACCACCCGGGCGTACACCGCCGGATTGCTGATCTTGACCCGCTGACCGCTGATCAGCTGGCTGACCATCGGCGCGCTCAATCCGATGACGGCGGCCAGCCGGGCCTGGGTGAGCCGGTAGGCGGCCATCAGCCGGTGCAGCCGATCCGCCCACGTCAGCCCATACAGGTCGACCTGTCGGGTGACGACCGGTCCACCGGCCGGGTGACGACCGTCCGAAGTAGCCACGAGGCTCTCTCCCGTCCTGCACCCTGGTGGGCGGCACGCCCGCCACAGCACGACTTGCGCCGGGCATTTGCATGTGCAAATATTGGGTTTGCTACTGCAAAGATATCGGATGGAGCCGCGGTGTCACCACAGTCCTGCGCACAGGCGTCCCGGCCGCGGCGGTTCGCCGCGATCGCAACCACCATCGCCGGCATGCTCGCCCTGGCCGTGGCACCCGTCCGGGTTGCCGCCGCCGCCCCTGATCCTGCTTCGGCATCCGCACCCGTCGAAGCCGCGGTGCCGGTGATGATCCTGCTGGACGCCTCCGGATCGATGAACCAAGCGGATGCACCCGGCCCCCGCATCGATGCCGCCAAGACCGCCGTCACCGACCTGCTCGGCACCCTGCCCGCCGACACCCAGGTCGGACTCATGGTCTACGGCACCGGCACCGGCTCCACCGACGCCGAGAAGACCGCCGGCTGCCAGGACATCAAGACCCTCTCCCCCGTCGGCTCGCTCGACGTCCC
>JBIOVW010000183.1:0-2032 GCA_044867945.1 Nakamurella sp.
CCTGGCCACATCTGCGCGGGCATGTTCGCGTGTCGGATACACGGTACGGTTGACTCGTTCCACCTTTAGCGCCGCGTTGAACGACTCCGCCTGCGCGTTATCGAAACACGATCCGGTGCGGCCGACCGAGCGGCGAATGTCGAGCTCGGCGGCGGCGCGGGCGAACGCTTCGCAGGTGTATTGTGTGCCGCGATCGGAATGGAAGATCGCGCCGTCGGCCAGCGTGTGATTGCGGGCTGCCATCCCCAGCGCGTCGATCACCAGGTCGGCGCGCATGTGGTCGGCGAGCGCATAGCCAATGCATTCCTTGGTGCAGCAGTCGATCACCGAGGCGAGGTAGAGCCAGCCCTCCCAGGTCGGGATGTAGGTGTTATGCGCAGCTGCGCATAACACCTATTCGGCTCAGCTCACGGTTATGTGCAGTCCGTGTGGCGGCGCGCGGCTGGGCTGTGAACGAGCGTCGACCGGCTGCACATAATCAGAGGGCGTCGAGGAAGGCGAGGAGCTGGTCGCCGGGACGGAATCGTGTCGGTGCGACGCCGGGCTCGGCCAGCCGGTGCAGCACGGCTTCCTTGGTGGCGAGGTCGGCTTCGAGGTACTGGTGCGTGGTGGCGGGGTTCTCATGTCCGAGCCAGAGGGCGATGACGGCGAGATCGGTGCCCGACTGCAGCAGGTGCATCGCGGTCGAGTGCCGCAGCGTGTGCGGGGTGACGTGCAGACCGCGCAGCGACTGGCAGTGCTGTGCGGCGACGGTGACGGCCCGGTCGAGCCGGTCCCGTATTCCGGAGCGGGTCATCGGTGCGCCGGCCCGGTTGGGAAACACCGGTGCCTGCGGCGCGGAGTTGATCGTGGTCAGCCAGCCGCGTAGTTCGGTGGCGGTGTTCTTCCACAGCGGGATGACGCGTTGCTTGCGGCCCTTGCCATGCAAGTGCACGGCGGTCTGCCGGTCCAGGAGCACGTCACCGACGCGCAGGGCGGTGAGTTCGGAGACGCGGGCGCCGGTGTTGTAGGCGGTGGCCAGCAGGACCGCGTCGCGGTGCCCGGTCCAGGTGGCGCGGTCGGGGGCGGCCAGGATCGCGGTGATCTGCTCGCGGGACAGGTAGCCCAGCACGGGCCGGTCGAACCGTTTGGCCGGGATGGCCAGCACCCGGGCGGTGATCGGCAGCGAGGCCGGGTCGCGGACGGCGGCGTAGCGCATGAATGAGTGGATCGCGGCGAGCCGGGCGTTGCGGGTGCGGGCGCTGTTGCCGCGCTCGGTCTCGAGGTGGTCGAGGAAGTCCAGCACGACTGGCGCGTCGAGGTCGGCCAGGACCAGCGTCGAGGGCGGCTTGCCGGTGCGCTGCTCGGCGAAGCCGAGCAGCAGCTCGAACGCGTCGCGGTAGGCCTCGACGGTCCGGGTGCTCGCGCCGCGCTCGGCGATCAGGCGCCGGGCGAAGAAATCCTGCACCAGCTGCGGAAATCCGATCTGTGCCGCCCTCACGGCAGGCCTGCCGGTGGCCGGTGGGCGAAGTCTGCGAAGCGGTCGGCGATGATGCCCATCAGCTCCGGGGCCGCCGACAGGTACCAGTAGAGCTCGCGCAGCTCCACGTGACCGAGGTAGGTCGCCAGCGCCGGAATCTTGCTGTCGACGTCGGCGCCGGCGGCGTGCCAGGCCTGGATGCGCCGCACCACCATGCGGTGGCGCAGGTCGTGCACGCGGGGTGCGCGGGTGCGGCCGGCCGCGGTCCAGCCCAGCCGCCGGCGCAGCAGGCGGAAGGTGTGGTTGGCCGCGGTGTAGCTGACCCGGTCGCTGCGGTCGGTGCGGAAGAACGCCTCGCTGTCGGCCGGCGGGCCGTAGCGGCGCCGCCGGGCGTCGGCATAGTCGCGCAGTGGCGGCAGCGCGCTGGGGTGCAGCGGCACCAGCCGGGCCCGGCCACGCTTGCCGGCGCGGACGGTGAGCACGCCACCGGCCAGGTTGACATCACCGCAGGAGAGGGCCAGCGCTTCGCCGATCCGCAGCCCGGTGCAGGCGAGCAGCCCGAACAGCGCGGCG